>NZ_JBPAOH010000008.1:0-105241 GCF_050875635.1 Tolypothrix sp. VBCCA 56010 | reverse complement strand
AGTGGGGAAACTCCTTTAAGTAAGTTGGCTGGTTGAAGGAAGAATCCCACGGCTTTTTATGAAAACGAGCGAAGCGATGTTTTCGTAGCCGTGGGAGTGTCAAAAGCTGGTGAGTTTTTAGTGATGGCTGAAGTTGCGAGCGATCGCGTCGGCGAATTTCAACTTTTGTTAGAAAGTGCTGGTGGTGAAGAGATTCACACAATTGAGGCAACATTGGCTCGCGCTTGTGCTGGTGCTTGCAATAGTATAGAGGATTTATCTCCGGAAGTTCGCTCTCATCTTTCTCTTGACGCTCAACGCACATTTATGGAGCGTTATAACGCTGTACTCAGTGAGTCAAATGACCAAACTAAAGCTGAACAGGCTGCTTGGTCAGCAGTTCATCAGCAATATGATGAAGATGAAAATGGCATTTGGTCTAAGTCGAAAGTGGGCGTTTAGAAGTTAGGAATTATGTAGAGACGTTTTGCCGGAACGTCTGTACGGGAGGCGGAAAGTTAGGAGGCGCGGAATTCCTAACTCTTTAATGCTAGGGTGATTTATAGCTGGCAACTCGCAGAGTTAACTGACCTTTGCGAGGGTCAGTGCTAAATACAAAAGCTCCTTCTTCTTTTTCACTACGAGATAAAAAATCAATCTGTTGTTCTCCAGTTTCTGCAACTTGATTGTTAATTTTTAATTCAGCGATAATTTGTACTGATTCGGCTGTTTCTCCGCCAGTATTAATGATTTCAAAGGGGACGTAGAATTGTCCATCTACCTCGCGAATTTTCTCTTTGTTAGTTACAGAAAGAATGGGGGGTTCATGCTTATCGTTCACCCAGGTGTAACATACCAGACCGACAATTACTGTGAGGATTAATGTTGCGATGCTAAATGTAACCCATTCAGCAAGCGATCGCTTTGGTCGTTGTTCTGTTTGATTCATATCGCTAACCTTCCAGCTGCACCGCCAATTGTTGCAGGTAAACCAAGCAGCAAAGCATGATCTAACCACATTGTCCAAGGATCGCTAAATGTCAACTTTTGAAAGAACCACAACATAAAAGCACCTGCTACCAGCGACACTAAATAAGACATAATAGTTTCACCTAACGGACGTTGAAAAATTCCTTGTTGCTGTCTGCGCTTTTGTTGATCTGAAAAACCCGCTTCAAATACAATTCCATAAGAAATCAGCAAAGATGCAGCAATAATTGATAAAAGCCAGAATGGTGAAACTGCCGCTGCTAACATGGGAATTTCATCTGTTGGGGCAATATTAAAAGCAATTACAGTTGCACCAATCAGGGTTGCACTAATATCGGCAAGAGTCGCTTGTAACTCATCTGGGTTTTTCTGCTTGTCGGCTTTGTTTGCCTCACCATTTTGTTGTGTATTGGCGTTACGGCTATCACCTAAAAAATGGTTCGCTAATGCTACCCCTAATGAAAATGGTACACTTTCAAAGATGATTTTACCTACAGCTTCTTTGAGGGCGGTTTCTGGTGTAATTTCTCGCAATAATAACAGCACAAAAGCAGAACAAACTATGCCGATCGCCATCGCTTCTATAGTATCAAATGCTGCGTCATAAGCTTGTGCTGTATGTCTGCGTTTGCGAAAGCCTTCAGTTTGATTGAGCCAGAAAACTACAATAAATGTCAGTGCGATCGCTACTATCATCATTCGTGGTTTTGCCAGTGAACCAATCCACCAAACTTCCATTGTGTAAAGCAAAGGGATGCCAAACAAAAATCCTCCACACGCACCCCTAATTATGTTATTAAATTCACTTTTCCATATATTTTTCCGCTTAATTGCCACGTCTAGAATTTCCTTAAATATTTTTTTTGCTGAAATCATAATTTTATGACATTTCTTACTTGCATTTATCGATAAAAGGCGGTTTTTTTAGAAAAAATCTATCTCAAGTCTAGTTCTCAAATAAATCATACATTGATAAGGTAGATTATTAAGTTACAAAGTGAGGTGAAAAATATGAGTGCTGAAAATAGAATCAAGGCAACTGCTAAAAATATTGAAGGTAAGGTTCAAGAAGCTCTTGGTGAGTTGACTGGCAATCCAGAAGACAAGGCTGAAGGCAAAGTAAAGCAAGCTGAGGCTCAAGTTATTCACACCGCTGAAAACATAAAAGATGAATTTAAAAAATCTTTACAATAATCAGGCTTGTCCAGATTAGATATTAGGCTGCATATACCTAAAGAGTAGTTGGATTTTTTTCAAATAAAGATTAGGGTGTATCTACAATTTTCTCGCATTTGAGAATTGAAATATTCAACTAAAATAAATCACGGGCATTGCATAACCGTGGAATGAATCGTAGAGACGTTCCAGTGGAACGTCTCTACAATATGTTCAATTTTTGACGTATAATGCAAAATCACGCATTCATAGGCTGGAAAGTTAGCGCTATTAATATTTACCCGGATATATAACTAAATACTCCACTGGCGTTAAACAAGTGGAGTATTTTTATATACTTGAAATAGTAATGAGTTAGTTCCTAATAAATTGGCTCTAACTACAATTATTATTGCCTATTCAACTAGACACTGGTACGTCCAGCAATTAATCCCCACAGGAAAATAGCAATCATAGCACCAATCACAGCAACAATTAGACCAGGAATACTAAGACCAGCGGCTACAAATTGTAGTTTTCCTGTCTCTAAGATGGTAACTATGGTTCCCCCAACAAAAGCGCCAATTATACCTAAAATCATTGTTGTGAGAATACCACCGCCTTGACGACCTGGGTAAATAGCTTTAGCGATCGCTCCGGCTATAAGACCGAGAATAATCCAAGCAATAATGTTCATTTTCTAGTCCATCAATAATCTTGCTATTACTTTATCAATTAGTTATGAACTTATTCTTCTATCGTAAGAGATAACTAATAAATGTTAAGAAAAATAAAGTATTTTGATGTTTTGTAGATACTCAGATGGTACATTATCTACTAACCAAACATTATTATCAGAACAGTAAAACTCGTAACCTACCTGATACATTGCCCTAGTATTCACAGCAAAAACTATTGCCAAATGGGAAAATGTAGCATCATCTACTGTTTAAACTGCAACTGAACCGAAGTGTGAAATGAGATTTTCAACTTTCGCTGCGATCGCATAAATTGCCCATTCGAGTTGTGCCATCCTCACAAGTCAACAAAAGCCTGCTGTAGTTGCTACTAATAAGGGCAAACACTTACAAATATGCTTTTTGCGGCTTTTGGGTTAAAATGAAGCAGCAGAAGCACAAGAGCGCAAGAGTTATGCGATCGCGGTCATTTACAATCCAACTCGTTTGATTATTCAAAATGTGCCCCTAATTGCCGCGTATGTAAGGGTAATGATAATTGGGATGACAATTGGGATAGCAACAATGAGTCCGATTTTGCCAAACCTAATTTCTTGCCCATCCATTTTCAAGATAGCTATTACCCCTGCGATTCCCATTAAAATCCATATAGTTCCAAAGACAATAAAGATAACGAATGATGAGTCATTCATAGTTTTTTCCTTTAAGTAAGTCGCCGTAAATAATTAAAGGTTTGTAACAAGCAATTAGTGCTATATGAGCGCTCACTACAAGTTTATTTTAAATGCTTTATGTTTCTTTATATAATTTTATTCTCGCCTACCTACTTAATAGAGCGTTGCCGCTCTGCGGCTTGCCGTTCGCGGAGCGTCTCCGACAGGAGAAGGCATCGCCATCTAATTTTTCAGCTAGTTTCAGACGATTTGTTTAGGGAAGATAACTTCATTCTGCGACTCTCACGCGATAGTGGTACTAAAGCTGGGGCTTGATTTTCAGCATTGATGAGTTTAAAGCTTTCCACCACCTTAGATAATTCTGCAATTGTCGATGCCTCAAATACGCTACGCAAAGGTAACTCCAACCCAAAGCTGTCGCGCACTCTAGAGACAAGCTGAGTTGCTAATAACGAATGACCACCTAATTCAAAGAAATTGTCATGAATTCCTACGTGCTTGAGTCCCAAAACTTCAGCAAAAATTTTCACCAACACTTCTTCAACCAAAGTCCGAGGTGCGACATAAGATGCAGCTAATTCTGACTTAATCAAAGGTACTCTTAAAGCACGGCGATTTACTTTGCCATTAGCTGTTAGAGGTAAAGATTCCAGCACCACAAAACTAGATGGCATCATGTACTCAGGCAGCTTTTGTGCTAAATAAGTTTGCAACTGCGGTACTAACTTACGTGCTGAAGAAGATTGTAGGGGATTATTAGCGTAACTTCGCCACGGACGCAAGTCAGTGCTATGCGAAAAAATAATTCTCTGATTTATTGCTTCTTGCTGTACAAAAACTACATCGTAGCGTCCTTCACTACTCGAATCTGACCAGCTAATATTAACGCTGTAGGGTACATCCATATAAAAATCTTCTGGATCTACTCCTAAATTTTCGAGTTCTTGCAAAGATGAGCGCATTACACCCGCTGTTTTAAAATCTTCTACACCTGATAGCCATTCTGCTGTTTTAACTGCTGTTATCACTCGTGCATTAGGTACATTGGTAATAGCTAAAATATCTGGTTGGTTTTCAATCAATAGCTGACGTACTGCTGAGAGTGTTAAGTTATTTTTGTCCCAATCCAGCACTGAATAATCCTTAGTATTATTAACAGTTTCACTGCCAATATGCAAAATTGCATTGTAACGAAATTGAGTTAATTCATTGCGTTCGTCGAAGACGTTGGCTCTGCCATCGCGTCCTCGGATCAGTTGAATTTCTACATGGCTAATTTGGGGAAAACGCTGCTTTAATGCATTAAAAAAAGCTGGATCGATGACTAACTCTGTTTCTTGGAAAATTTGCATTTGTACCCGTTGCAGCAACTGTTCGCGGGTGAGGAAAGGTTCTGCTTGATACAATTGCACAGATGCGTGGAAAGCTGGCAAAAGTTGCAGATTCCGCACATCTCCTATAAAGATAAAGCCTCCAAGTGCAATTGCCTGCACAGCACCTTCTAATACGCGAATAAGATAATCAATACTAGGAAAATATTGCACAACAGAATTGAGAATCACCGCATCAAAAGCAGCTTCTATTCCCTCAAAATCTGTAGCCATCTTTTGGTGCAACGTTACTTGCGGCATTTCTTGCTTTGCCAACTGCTGTTGAATGTAGTTAAGTGAAATCGGGGAAAAGTCCGTAGCATAATACTTAGTACAGTGCGGGGCAATTCTGAAGAGTAATAAACCAGTTCCACAACCAATTTCTAGAACTCGCTTAGGTTGTAAAGCCAGAATTTGCGTCACTTGGTTATTCACCCATTCGCGTATTTGTTCTGCTGGAATAGGCAGATTTGTGTAACTACTATTCCAGCCGATAAAATTGAATGTTGGATCGCGATCGCTAGCAGGTTGATTATAAGTGTCGTTGTAAAGCATTTGCCATTGCGAAATTTGTTCATCCTGCAATTGCATTAATTGTATATTTTCCTGCTCGTTGCTATATTCAGTATTTAGCACAACATAAGCTACTAAACGTTTCTCACCCGCATCCTCAGAAGTCATCACAACATTTTGCTGCACTGCTGGATGCTGACTCAGCACCGCTTCAATTTCTCCCAACTCAATGCGGTAGCCACGAATTTTTACCTGTTCATCCTCGCGATTTAAAAATTCAATCTTACCATCTAATCGACAGCGAACTAAATCACCCGTTTTATAAAGCCGTGCTTTTGACTCGTGCCTAAAAGGATGAGAAATGAATTTTTCAACAGTTAAATCAGAAAGGTTTAAATAGCCTCGCGCTAACCCATCACCACTTATGTACAACTCACCTGGTATACCAATAGGTACGAGTTGTAAATGTTTATCAAGTATATAAACTTGTGTGTTGTCAATAGGACGACCAATTGTAGGTGCGATCCCCCCAACCTCCCTTGGAAAGGGGGGATCTTCTTGATTTATAACAATAACCTGACCGGAAGTTGTCACAACTGTATTTTCAGTCGGTCCATAGTTATTAACTACTTGGAAAACATGGTCAGCTAAAGGATATTGATGTAGTTTGTCACCACCTGTAAGCAATATTCGTAAAGCTGCGTTATTCGGAAAATCTAATCTGAGAACTTTTTCTGCCAAAGGTGTTGGGAGAAAGCAAATTGTTATCGCTTTTGATATTAGCCAATCTCGTAAATGCTCAGGATTTAACTTAATTTCATCATCTACAAAATATATGCTTGCTCCAGCACTAAGATACGGCAAAATTTCCCAAACACAAGCGTCAAAGGCAACCCCAGCTATCTGCGTTGCTCGGTCAAGGTGTGAAACTGCAAATGCTTTTTGATGCCAAAAAATCAGATTTAATAATCCCCTATGTTCAATTTGTACTCCTTTAGGCTTTCCAGTTGAGCCAGAGGTATAAATGACATAAGCGAGGTTTCCTAGTGTAACTTGACTGGGAAGATTATCTTCAATTTCTTCAGCAATAATTTCCCAATCTTTATCTAAACAGATTACGTGTGAATTGTGATTTTCCAGCTTTTCAATCCATCGCTCGTGAGTTAATAAAATTGGTACTTGAGCATCTTCAAACATCAAATTCAAACGCTCATGGGGATAAGTTGGATCTAAAGGTACATAAGCACCACCCGCTTTGAGAATGCCCAACATCCCGATTATCATATCAAAAGAGCGTTCTACACAAAGTCCTACTAAAACTTCGGCTTGAACACCCAATTTTTTCAGATAATGTGCAAGTTGGTTGCTGCGTAGATTTAATTCTTTGTAGGTTAGAGACGCGACATGTCGCGTCTCTACATCTTCAAATACCAATGCTATAGAATCAGGAGTTTGCTCTGCTCTATTTTCAAATAATTGATGAATGCATCTATCTTGAGGATAATCTAGTTGAGTATTGTTCCATTCAATTAACAACTGATGTTGCTCAAGTTGACTTAAAAGTGGTAAATTTGCAATTCGCTCTTCGGGATTTGCAACTATACCTTCCAGCAATATTTGGAAATGTCCCAGCATCCGGGTAATAGTAGCTTCATCAAACAAATCAGTTCTGTAAATTACAAAACCGCTGATTCCTTTCGAGCTATCTACCCATAATTGATTGTTTGGTTCTCGCTCCCACAAATGAAATTCTAAATCAAAGCGCGTTGTCTGAGTATCAAATTCCAGAGGAGTAAGTATTAAATTAGGTAGCTCTAACGCAGACATAGGCGCATTTTGAAGCGCAAATACTACTTCAAATAACGGATTTTGATTTAAGTTACGCTCTGGATGCAGTTCTTCTACCAGCTTTTCAAAAGGCAAATCTTGATGAGCATAAGCACCCAAAGCTACCTCTTTGACTCGACTTAATAATTCTCGAAAAGTTGGGTTTCCACTTAAGTCGGTACGCAGCACTAAACTATTGACAAAAAAGCCAATTAATGGCTCAATTTCACTACGGTTGCGGTTGGCGATCGCTGAACCCACAGCAATATCTTCTTGCTGGGTGTAACGGTAAAGTAAAATTTTGAATGCTGCCAGCAAAGTCATGAACAAAGTCACTTCTTCTTGCTGCGATAGAGTTTCCAGCGCTTCGCTCAGGCTTTTTGGTAGTTGCAGAAGTTGCCTTGCACCCTGATAAGTTTGAACTGCTGGTCTTGTGTCAGTAGGCAGATTTAGCATGGAAATGCCGTTTAATTGCTTCTGCCAGTAAGCTAACTGAGTTTCTAACACTTCTCCTTGCAGCCATTCGCGTTGCCATTGGGCAAAGTGTGCATATTGGATGGCTAGTTTCGGTAAAAAAGAAGGCTGACCGCTACTAAAGGCTGTGTAGAGTGCTGCTATTTCACCAATTAGCACCCCGATAGACCAACCATCGGAGACAATGTGGTGCATATTCAATAATAGAATATGTTCTGTTTCATCCAACCGCAAAAGTGTTACTCGTAGCAACGAATCAGTTGATAAATTGAAAGGACGTTGAGCTTCTTGAGTAGTAAGTTGTCGTGCTTGTATTTCACGTTCGGCTTGTGGCAATTGCCGCAAATCTCTTATTGGTAAGGATATTTTTAATGTGGGATTTATTATCTGAACTGGTTGCCCTTGCACCATGACAAAATTGGTGCGTAAAGCTTCGTGACGCTGCACTATTTCATTAAATGTTTGCTCTAGTGCGATTGAATTGAGCGAACCTTTTAAATGCAGTGCTGCGGGAACGTTATAGAAAGGATTGTTAGGTATTAATTGGTTAAGAAACCATAACCGTTGTTGAGCGAAGGAGAGGGGAACATTTCCTTCGCGCAAAATAGGTATCAGGGGTGTGGAAGTATAGTTGGTAGTACGATTAGCTGCTTTTAAAAATTGAATAATTTCTGCTTTATGTTGTTGAATTTCGGCACGCAGTTCTGGTGTTAGAGTTTTTTCAGGTGCGTTACAACGCAATTTTTCTTGCTCAAGAAAAACCTGAATATCTAAGCTGCGAAGATAAGATAGAAATTCAACTATTTTCAAAATTATACTCCTTGGCAAGAGTTGTTAGTTACTACTTTAGGACTAAAATACGTTCGCCCTTGGCGTTGCCGGAGGCTACCGCAGAGGCGCAGAGTACGCAGAGAAGGAATAAGAGTTGACAGCAATTTTCATGTATTTAGACCACACTCTTGTTTCTTCCTTTGCGTCTCTCTCTTGAAAAGGTCTGATGCCTGCGGCAACCCCTTCGGGGAACGGAGGAAACCTCCGCTCAGACTTTTCACTGCTTCCTTTGCGTGAGATAAAAATTATGTGGATCATTTACCTGAAAATCGCTGTAAGAGAGTTTTTGCGCTCATTTTTGTACTTATTCATTAACTCAGCATTTCTACCACATTTAGAAGATGATAAAAATCATTCTTTGGATTGAGAATATAAAACAATAGTATGGGATTTACCAGGGTTAGGAAAATCTTCCAGACCGAAAAACAACGATTACTCGGTAGAAAAATATGCTCGTGATTTAGAAACGGTTGTTGCGATCGCAGGGGATAAGCCTGTTTTCCTGCTAGGACACAGTATGGGTGGTATAATTACACTAACGTTTAGTCAGCATCAAACGCGGTGGACATATGGCATTGATAAAGCAAAACCAGCGTTTTACTGAAGCTGTCAGCGCATTTTGTGCTGGTTACTCGAACTCAAGCGTTTTTCCTTAAAATTCAACTTCTTCTCGCTCCTGACTTATAGTACCAGCTTTATCTAATGAAGCTGCCCAAGATGTTGTTTCAATGTACTTAGCAAGTTGTTCAACAGTCGGTGCTTCAAACAAATTGCGTACAGGTAAATCTATTTTAAACGTGTCCCGGATTCGAGAAACTAACTGAGTTGCTAATAAAGAATGACCACCCAATTCAAAGAAATTATCGTGGATACCTACTTGTTCTTTTCCTAAAATTTTAGCCCAAATTTTCACAAGTAAATCTTCAACCTGCGTCCGTGGTGCCACATAATCTGGTTTATCAAAAGTAATATCAGGTGCTTTTAAGGCACGACGATCCACTTTGCCATTAGGTGTTAGCGGTAGAGATTCGAGTAATACATAGGCTTTTGGTATCATGTATTCTGGTAGCTTTTCTTTCAAAAATTGGCGAAGTAATAACGCAAGTTTTTGCGCTGATTGCGTCGGTATCTGTTCTTGGTTGGCAACAATATAAGCTACCAACTGTTTATCACCAGCTATTTCCTCAGCAGCAATAACTACTGTTTCTCTCACCGCTGGATGTTGACTCAGCACCGCTTCTATTTCTCCCAACTCAATGCGGAAGCCGCGAATTTTAACTTGATTGTCAATGCGACCTAAAAATTCAATATTGCCATCTGGTAAATAGCAAGCTAAATCACCTGTTTTGTAAAGTCGCACTCTGAGAAACCCGGTTTCTTCAAGAAACCGGGTTTCTGTTAACTCAGGACGATTTAAATATTCTCGCGCAAGTCCATCACCACCAATATACAATTCGCCAACAACGCCAATAGGCACAGGTTGTAAATTAGCATCTAATAAATAAATTTGTGTATTTGTAATCGGGCGACCAATGGGAATAGATGTAGCTGATTTTGGTATGTTTTCCACCCTGTAATAAGCAGAAAATGTAGTATTTTCTGTAGAACCATAAACATGAATTAAGTATTTTGGCGAACCATTTTTGAGAATCTTTTTAACCCATCTAATATCAACAGTTTCCCCACCAAATAGTAAATATCGCAACGTCGCGAAAGCTTGCGGAACATCTCTGGCAATTTGCTGAAACAAAGCAGTAGTCAAAAACAGAACGCTGATACCTTTTTGTCGTAGTTGTAATGCAAATTCATGAGGTGAAAGGATGACATCTTTGCTAATTCCCACAAGTTGAGCGCCATTAAGTAGCGCTCCCCAAATCTCGAATGTCGCTGCATCAAAGGAAGTATTCGAGGCTTGAGCAATTTTATCAGTAGGTTGCAATTTTATATAGTTTGTATTGCACACCAATCGATTTACAGCTTTGTGAGTTACAGCTACTCCTTTAGGCTTTCCTGTTGAGCCAGAAGTATAGATTACATAAGCTAAATTATCGCTGCTTACGCTGCTTTTCGGATTTTCTGCGCTTTCTTGGGCAATAATTTCCCAGTCTTTATCTATGCAAATAATTGGATTTGAGAAGTTATCAAAATGCTTGAGAAATTTTTCTTGTGTGAGCAATACTGAAATTTGTGCATCTGACAACATAAAATTTAAACGCTCTTGAGGATAGCTAGGATCTAAAGGAACATATGTTCCCCCCGCTTTCAGAATCCCCAACAACCCGATTATCATTTCTGGTGACTGTGAAATGCAAATGCCTACTAAAACTTGAGAATTTACCTTGATTTTTTGCAAATGCTGTGCTAATTGATTGCTGCGGATATTCAACTTTCCATATGTTAGAGACGCGATTAATGAGCCAGCGCGTTGCGGAGGTTCCCTCCGTTGTAGCGTCTGGCGTCGCGTCTCTATGTTTTCAAAGATTATTGCTATCGAATCAGGATGCTGCTTCACCTGATTTTCAAACAACTGATGGATACACTTATCTTGAGGATAATCGACTTGAGTATTATTCCATTCGACTAATACCTGATGTAGCTTTTGTGCGTTTAACAGCGGTAAATGAGCGATGCGTTGATTTGGATTAGCAACAATGCCTGATAACAGCGTTTTAAAATCTTCCAGCATCCGAGTAATAGTGGCTGACTCAAACAAATCTGTGCTGTAAACTATTACACCTCTAATACCCTCAGAATGCTCCCACTTTGCACCCCATAGACTTCTAAAATCCTCGGAACATTTCCACAGATGCAACTCTAAATCAAAGCGTGTTTTCTTCAAGTCAATATTTATAAAGCTAGGCACTAAACCAGGCATTTCTAGCGCTGACATTGGCGCATTCTGAAAACCAAACACTACTTGAAATAGCGGGTGCTGGCTCAAGTTTCGCTCTGGATGCAGTTCTTCTACTAGCTTTTCAAAGGGCAAATCTTGATGACTGTATGCTCCTAGTGTTACTTCCCGTACTCTAGATAGCAGTTCGCGGAAAGTCGGGTTTCCACTTAAGTCAGTACGTAGCACCAAACTATTGACAAAAAAGCCAATAAGTCCTTCGATTTCGCTGCGGTTACGGTTAGCAATTGGCGAACCTACCGCAATATCTTCTTGATGTGTGTAGCGATGAAGTAAAATTTGAAATGCTGCCAGCAGCGTCATAAATAAGGTGACACCTTCTTGCTGCGAAAGCTTTTCTAGTGCATCAGTTAGCTTGAGCGGTAACTCTAGAAATTGCGTTGTACCTTGATAGCTTTGTATAGGCGATCGCGCTTTGTCGGTAGGCAGATGTAGCATGGAAATATTATTTAATTGCTGACGCCAATAAGTTAACTGAGTTTCCAACACTTCTCCTTGCAACCATTCGCGCTGCCAGTGAGCAAAATCAGCGTATTGAAGAGGCAGTTCTAACAGTGAAGCCTGATTTTGTGCAAAAGCTGCGTACAGCGTTCCCAATTCGCGAATCAGCACCCCAATAGACCAATCGTCGCAGATAATGTGGTGCATATTCAGTAATAGAATATGTTCTGTTTCCCCAAGCTGTAGCAGCGTCACTCGCAGCAACGGACCTTGAGACAAATCGAAAGGATGTTCTATCTCTGCGTTAATAATGCACTTTGCTTCAATCTCGCGTTCATCGCTTGGCAATTGTTGAAGGTCTAATACGTTCAAAGCGATCGCTACGCTTTCTGTGGCGATCGCTTGCAGGGGTTGCCCATCTAATACTATAAATGTGGTGCGTAAAGTTTCATGACGACGCACGATTTCGTTAAACGTCTGCTTCAGTGCTGCTAAATTAAGTTTCCCTGTCAAGCGAATGACTGTTGGCACATTATAAATAGCATTACCGGGGATCAATTGGTCGATGAACCACAACCGCTGTTGGGCAAAAGATGTAGGAAAGACGAAGACCTCTTCAGAAGACATAACGTACAAACTTTTTGAGCCATGCTTTCAGCATATGACAGGACTTACGCAAAAACTCTCTCGCTCCTCTTATTCCTCTGTGTTCTCTGCGTTCTCTGCGGTTCGTTTTTTGGTAATTTTGCGTAAGTCCTAATATGAGTTAGGCAATTTAACTTTCAATTACTTAATTGAGTCTAATATAGATGTAAACAATTGATGATATTTCCAATTTAAACAAACATCTAACTTAAGATAGATGCGTCAATCAGTAGTTAACTGCATCTTCACCTTACAGACGCGATAAAACAAAAATGAGTATCACCATTGCCGGTTACAACCTCATCGAAGTCATTTGTGAGGGTACTACTACCTGTGTTTACCGTGCTACGAGGGAACCAGAGCAAACCTCGGTGATAATTAAAACCATTAAAACTGAGTATCCGACTATAGAACAGCTTACCCGATTAAGACATGAATATCAAATACTTCAATCTTTAGAGATAGAAGGAATTGTTAAACCCTTAGCTTGGATGAGCGATCGCAATGGTTTGGCGCTAATCTTATCAGATTTCGGGGGAGAACCCCTGAAAAATTTTATTACCGCGCAAAATTTGGATTTAAGCAATTTTTTGCAAATTGGTATTCAATTGTCTTCAACGCTTGCTCAAATACATCAAAACAATATTATTCATAAAGATATTAAACCCCAAAATATCCTGATAAACGCGAAAACTAATCAAGTTGAAATTATAGACTTTAGTATTTCATCGCACCTGTCAAGAGAAAATCAAACTGTCAGTAATCTCAATTTGCTGGAAGGCACTCTTGCTTATATGTCACCAGAACAAACTGGGAGGATGAATCGCTCAATTGACTACCGAACTGACTTTTACTCCTTAGGTGTCACCTTTTATGAAATGCTAACAGGACAGCTACCCTTTCAAGCTACTGACTTTTTGGAATTAGTTCACTGCCATATTGCTAAAACACCAGTTCCACCTAAAGAAGTCAATTCAGAAATTCCTCAAGCAGTTTCTGATATTGTCATGAAATTATTAGCCAAGACTGCTGAACAGAGATATCAAAGTGCCTTGGGACTAAAAGCAGACTTGGAAGAATGTTTAAGAAAACTGCAAGCAACTGGAACAATTGAAAATTTCATTGTTGGTCAACTGGATTTATACAGTCAATTTATCATTCCCCAAAAACTTTATGGTCGTGAAAAAGAAGTTGCAAGCCTAATGGATGCCTTTGACCGAGTTAGCCTTGGGGCAACCGAGATAATTTTGGTGAGTGGTTACTCAGGTATTGGGAAATCCTCCTTGGTAAATGAAATTCATAAACCCATCGTCCGTCAGCGGGGTTATTTTCTTTCTGGTAAGTTTGACCAATTTAAGCGGAATATTCCTTATGCTTCTATAATTCAAGCTTTTCAGGAATTGATTCGGCAGTTGTTAACAGAAAGCGCTGAAAAAATAGCAGTTTGGAAAGCAAAACTTTTAAAAGCTGTAGGTTCCAATGGTCAGGTGATTATTGATGTCATTCCGGAAGTTGAACGAATTATTGGTTCTCAGCCTGCGGTTCCGCAATTGAAAGCAACTGAATCCCAAAACCGATTTAATCGGGTGTTTCAACAATTCATTCATGTATTTTGTCAACCCGAACATCCGCTGGTACTTTTTTTGGATGACTTACAGTGGACAGATTCAGCTTCTCTAAAGTTAATTCAACTGCTTGCTTGTGACCTAAAGAGCCAATATTTGTTGCTGATTGGAGTGTATCGAGATAACGAAGTTAGTGCGACTCATCCGTTGATGTTGACTTTGGAAGAAATTGAAAAGACGAGCGCGGTTATCAACAATATTGTCCTGCAACCTTTACATATCACTCATGTCAACCAATTGGTAAGCGATATCCTACGCACTGACCAACAAAAGTCACAGCCACTAGCTAAGTTACTGTTTAACAAAACTCAAGGAAATCCTTTCTTTTTAACTCAACTGCTCAAATCTCTTCATCAGGAAAATCTGTTATCATTTAACTTCAGTCAAGGTTGTTGGCAGTGGGATATCGAGTTGCTGAAAGACATTGATATCACTGACAATGTTGTTGAATTAATGGTCAATCAGATTCAGAAGCTGTCACCGACGACGCAAAATGTCTTAAAGTTAGCTGCTTGTATTGGGGATAAATTTACCTTAGATATTTTGAGTATTGTGAATCAAAAATATTTGTCACAAACAGCAGTAGATTTGTGGGAATCTTTGCAAGCAGGTCTAGTTCTACCCTTAGATGAATCTTACAAAATACCTTTAGTCGGGGAATGGGAAATAAACAATCATAAATTCCCAATTTCATACAAGTTTCTACATGACCGCGTGCAGCAAGCGGCTTATTCTCTGATTGCAGATTCTCAGAAAAAAGAAACTCACTTAAAAATCGGTCAATTGCTTTTACAAAAGACTACTCTTGAAGAACGAAAAGAAAATATTTTTGCTTTGGTTAATCAACTTAATTACGGCATCGACTTACTCACCTTAGAGTCAGAAAAATATGAACTGGCTGAACTTAATCTTATAGCAGGTCAGAAGGCGAAAGCAGCGGCAGCGTATGAGTCTGCTATCCGCTATTTAAAGGTGGGTTTGGACTTATTGACAGCAAATAGCTGGGAGGAACAGTACGAAATCACGCTGGCACTTTATGAATTAGCAGTGGAAACAGCGTACCTGAACGGCGATTTTCAGCAGATGGAGAAATGGGCAACAATTGTTTTGCAACAGGCAAAAACCTTTATTGACAAAATGAAAGTCTATGAGGTGAAAATTCAAGCTTGCATGGCGCAAGTCAAGCAACTCGAAGCAGTTAAGATTGGGTTAGAAGCGTTGGAACTTTTGGGGGTAAGGTTCCCATTGCCAACGGATTTGGATATCGAACAAACACTCTCGCAAACAGCAATAAATTTGACCGGGAAGAGTATAGAAGACTTAATTAACCTACCGTTAATGACAGAGGTAGATAAGCTAGCAGCCATACGTATGCTAACGAGTATGGGTTCTCCTACCTATCAAGCTGCACCTGCACTGTTTCCGTTGATTGTTTGCGAACATGTTAATTTATCTATCAAATATGGAAATGCTCCTTTCTCTGCATACGGTTATGTTTGTTATGGTGTGATTTTAAACGGGGTAATTCAAGACATTGATTCGGCTTATAAATTTGGTAAGTTGGCTTTAAGCTTGCTGGAACGATACAACGTTTTAGAAATTAAGACAAGTGTATTCTTCGTAGCAGCGGCATGTACGATTCATGGTAAAGTTCATGCTAGGGAAACTTTGCCACTTTTACAAGATGGATATGAAAGTGGACTAGAAAACGGACATTTTGAATATGGTGGCTATGCTGCCATGCAAAAATGCCAATATTCATATTTCATCGGTCAGGAACTGACAAGCCTTGAACGAGAAATGGCAACAATTAGTAATTCCCTGGCTCAACTCAAGCAAGAAAACGCCTTGAGTTGGAATCAAATTTTTCAGCAGTCAGTTCTTAATTTGCTGGAATTTTGTGAAAATCCGTGCTGTTTGCTGGGTGAAGTATACAACGAAGAGAAATCATTACCGCTTTTGAGAAAAGCCAATGATAGAACTGGACTCCACTATTTTTATTTAAACAAACTTATTCTCTGTTATTTGTTTGGAGAGTACCAACAAGCATGGGAAAATGCTGCTTATGGTTCTGAGTATTTAGATGGGGTAAAAGCGTTTGTTGTTGTACAAGTGTTTTCTTTCTACGATTCTTTGGCACAACTAGCGATATATTCCTCAGCGCCACATTCACAACAAGAACACCTCTTAAACAGAGTAATTAATAATCAGGAAAAGATGCAGAAATGGGCAGAACATGCTCCAATGAATTTTCAGCACAAATACGAGCTTGTGGAGGCAGAAAAAGCGCGAGTATTAAGTCAATATTGGCAAGCGATGGAATTTTATGACCGAGCGATCGCTCAAGCTAAAAACCAGGGATACATCCAAGAAGAAGCGCTCTGCAATGAACTGGCAGCAAAGTTTTATTTTGAGTCTGGCAGAGAAAAGGTAGCTCAAACTTATTTGACTGATGCTTACTATGGATATATTCGCTGGGGAGCGACGGCAAAAGTCAAAGATTTAGAAGCAAGATATCCTCATATCTTATCTCACATATCGCAGGGAAAAACCAAAGTAGAGATAAGTCAGACAATTAGAGCTACGACTATAAATAGTCCCGCTTTTCTGGATTTAGCCGCAGTTATGAAAGCATCTCTTGCCCTTTCTGGGGAAATGCTTCTAGACAAATTGCTGGCGAAATTGATGCAAATTGTTTTGGCAAATGCCGGCGCGGAAACGGGATTTTTAATTTTAGAAAAAGCAGGGCAGTTATTTATAGAAGCCTCTGGAAGTGTTGGGCATGAAATAACAGTCCAACAATCAACACCTATAGAATCTAGTCAGCAGCTACCAATATCTCTAATTAATTATGTGCGAAGTACTCAGGAGAATATCGTACTGAACGATGCTAGCCGTCAGGGAGTATTTACCACAGATAGCTATATCCTCAACACTAAACCAAAATCTATTTTGTGTACGCCAATTGTTAATCAAGGTAAACTTATTGGCATTCTTTATCTAGAAAATAACTTGACCGCTGGTGCATTTACACCAGAGCGATTGGAAGTATTACAACTTTTATCTTCTCAAGCAGCAATATCGATTGAGAATGCGCGTTTGTATAATGATTTAGAGGAGTACAATCAAACGCTCAGTGCGAAAGTCGAAGAGCGAACGTTGGAGTTACAAGAGAAAAATTTACAATTACAACAGGAAATTAAAGAACGGCAGCGAGCAGAAGAAGCAGCAAAACAAGCCAACCGTGCCAAGAGCGAATTCCTCGCTAATATGAGCCATGAATTCCGCACCCCACTCAATGGTATTTTGGGTTATACGCAAATTTTTCAGAAAGATAAAAATTTAACTTCTCAGCAAAAGAATGGTATTAATATTATCCATCAGTGTGGGGAACACTTACTGACACTGATCGACGATATTTTAGACCTCTCCAAAATCGAAGCTCGGAGAATGGAACTTGAGGCAAAAGAGTTTGTTTTTCCGGAATTTATTGAGAGTATTGCTGATATTTGCCGCATTCGTACCCAACAAAAGGGAATTTCTTTAATTTACAAAACGTTTTCTCCACTACCAAAAGTCATTCGAGCAGATGAAAAACGCTTGCGTCAAGTCTTGATTAATTTACTTAGCAATGCAGTTAAGTTTACAGAAAAAGGATGTATAACTTTTAAAGTGGGCTATCTAAAGGAGAAACTTCGGTTTCAAGTGGAAGATACGGGTATTGGCATTGCACAAGAGCAATTAAAAGAAATATTTTTGCCATTCCAGCAGGTGGGTGAGCATAGTCGGAAGATTGAAGGAACAGGATTGGGATTGGCAATTAGCCATCAATTAGTTCAGCTCATGGGTGGGGAATTGATGGTGAAGAGTACTTTAGGGAAAGGGAGCGTTTTTTGGCTAGAGTTGGATTTACCTGAGGTTTTGCAAGATACTAATGTCAAGAGCGTCGATCGCCGCCACATCATTGGTTTTCTTGGCTGCAAACGGAAAGTTTTGGTAGTAGACGACAAATGGGCAAATCGTTCGGTTTTGCTGAATCTACTAGAGCCTTTAGGGTTTGAAGTCGCAGAAGCGACAGATGGCTTAGACGCTCTTAATAAAGCGCATGAATTTAAGCCCGATGTCATTTTTATGGACTTAGTAATGACCGTGATGGACGGCTTTGAAGCTACCCGTCGCCTCAGAATGTTACCAGACCTGAAGGAAGTGGTGGTGATTGCTGCCTCGGCTAGCGTTTTTGATTTCGAGCAAAAGCAAAGTCGAGAAGTTGGTTGCGATGATTTTATCCCCAAACCAATCCGGGAAGCAGAGCTTTTAGAAAAATTAAAAATTCACTTGGGGCTGGAATGGGTTTATGAGAAGCAAAAAAGCAGGCAAGAACTCAGCAGTCCCCTACGCACTCAGGACTCATTTGTGGCTCCACCAGCAGAGGAACTAGCTGTCTTGCTTGATTTGGCGATGAGGGGAGACTTAAGAGGCATTACAAAACGAGCGATAAAATTAGAGGAGTTGGATGAACGATGGATACCGTTTGCCACTCATTTGCGCCAACTTGCCAAAGGTTTTAAAGGGAAACAAATCTTAGAGTTTCTCAAGCAATATTAATAATTCAGAGATTTTTATGAGTAATTTCACTGAAAAAGGTGTCATTTTAATCGTTGATGACACTCCGACAAATTTAGAGATATTATTCGATTTTTTAGCCGATGCTCGATTTACAGTGTTGGTTGCAGAAGATGGCGAAAGTGCGATCGCCAGAGCGGAATATGCTCCACCCGACTTGATTTTGTTGGACATACTCATGCCGGGAATAGACGGTTTTGAAACGTGCCGCCGTCTGAAAGACAATGAGTTAACAAAAGATATTCCCGTCATTTTCATGACCGCACTTTCCGAAACAGTGGATAAGGTCAAAGGCTTGAATCTTGGTGCAGTGGATTATATCACCAAACCGCTTCAGCATGAAGAGGTTTTAGCCCGTATCGAACTTCATCTCAGGCTGCGGAACCTAACTAAAACACTCCAAGAGCAAAATCTGCAAATCCGCGAACAAGCTGCTTTGCTTGATATCACCACAGATGCAATTTTGGTTACAGACTTCGACAACCAAATCTGTTTTTGGAACAAAGGAGCCGAACATTTGTATGGATGGAAGGCAATAGAAGCAATTGGTAAGAAAGCCAATCAGCTTCTATATCCGCTGGAAAAATCTCAACTCCAAAACCTCCAAGAAAGTTTACCTTTTGCTGGCTCCTGGCAGGGTGAGTTGCATCAAGTGACCAAAGAAGGCAAGGAAATAATTGTTGCTAGCCGCTGGACTTTGATGCGCGATGAAAATGACCAACCTAAATCGATTCTTACGGTCAACACCGACATTACAGAGAAAAAACAACTCGAAGCGCAGTTTCTCCGAGCGCAGCGACTGGAGAGCATTGGCACACTAGCTGGCGGCATTGCACATGACCTGAACAATATTCTGACTCCAATTCTGGCGGTAGCGCAACTGTTGCCGCTAAAACTCTCTCATATTGATGAGCAAAGTCAGCAGATGTTTAAGATTATAGAAATTAACGCTAAACGCGGGGCGGCTTTGGTCAAGCAAGTGCTACAGTTTGCACAGGGAGTTGAAGACAAGCGCACGATTGTGCAAGTGAACGATCTGTTCTCAGAAATCAAGCAGATTGTCCAACAGACATTTCCCAAATCGATTGAATTTTCTACAAATATCAAGTCAGACCTTTGGGCTGTGGTTGCAGATGTCACACATTTGCATCAGGTGCTGATGAACCTAGTTGTCAACGCTCGCGATGCCATGCCCGACGGCGGGAATTTGAATATCTCTGCGGAAAATGTGTTCATTGATGAACAGTATGTCCGCATGAATCTTGAGGCAAGTGTGGGTCCTTACATTGCGATCGCTGTTGCAGATACAGGCATCGGTATGTCTCCAGAAATATTGGATAGAATATTCGAGCCGTTTTTCACTACTAAAGAGTTTGGCAAAGGTACAGGTTTAGGTCTTTCAACCGTGAGGGGGATTATAACAAGTCATAATGGTTTTGTCAAGGTATCCAGCAACGTTGGCAGAGGAACTGAATTTAAAGTGTTTTTGCCAGCAGTGCAGGCAACAGCAACGTCACTTGCAGAAAACCTCGAACTACCAAAAGGAAACGGAGAATTAATTCTGGTTGTCGATGACGAAGCCCCAATTTTAGAGACGACCAAAATCTCGTTAGAAACGTACAATTATAAAGTGTTGACAGCCAGCGATGGAATTGAGGCGATCGCCCAGTATGCCCAGCACAAAGATAAAATTAGCGTGGTCTTGGTGGATATGATGATGCCGTCGATGGACGGAGCTCTCACCATTCGCGCATTGCAAAAAATGAATTCGCATGTCTTGATTATTGCTGTCAGCGGTTTGGTAGCCAGTAACAAACTCATCGGGGTTGCTCAAGTCAAAGCATTTCTTTCTAAACCCTACACTACAAAGGAATTATTGCAAACTTTACAGCGATTAAAGCTGAAAGAACACGAAAATGTGCCTCGTACCCAGCCTGCGAAATTAATACCCAACTAATATAATGTTGAGTTAAAGACTTATTATTAAAACCGCACTCTTGCAGGGAGAAAGAGCATTTGAAGACATTTGCATAAATGCCCTTTTTTATAACTAATCAGCCGAACTCGATATAAAACTATATGTAAATTTTTGTTGCTAAACTTTTATTTAATAGCCTCCAATACGGTTTGCATTTCTAAAATTAGCGAAGCCAAAATCATTGTAGAGACGCGATATATCGCGTCTCTACATACCCAAATGCCCAATAAAAATATTTAACCTAACCGTATTGTAATAGCCTCAATTGTTGTGATATCATGTGCGCTTAATTACTTATAATTCCAGCTTTACCTCACCCCAACCCTCTCCTTGATAAGGAGAGGGGAAAGGAGGCGGGTGAGGTTTTTAGTTTTTTATAAGTGTTCATCCGGACATGATATGATGTAACAAATTTATTAACCGACAGATAAATTTTGTGCTTTTTCAATACAGACTCTTAACTGTTCGGCGAGAATTTGAATATGGGGTTTTCTCAGCATGGTGAGGTGATTACCAGGAATAGTATGAATTTCTGTTTTTTCAACAGCTAGCTGATTCCAACCCATACTCAAATCTTGCTCGGCAATGTTTGACTGAACGCTTGTTCTTAAAAGAGTAATTCGCTTCGGGTAGACCTGCGGCACGTAGTTGAGAACTGCTTGATTATTAGCAGAAAAAACACGAAGCATGGGGCGAATTGTTAATTCGTTTAAAATTCTTAACCTGGATTCATCAGGCATCGAGTTGACTATAGCAGCTTCTTTCAAGATAATCTGTGAAAATAAACTTGTTTCGAGCCATTGAATAAATTTAGGAAAATTAGGAAGACGAAAAATTAAACTTTTAATTTGGTTTTTGCTCGGAGCAGTAATTAAACGCAAATAATCGAAGAAAAATGACCATATATATCGCGCTACTGTAGTAAAAAGAAACTTTAACCCATTACCAAAGTCAGGTATATTGCTCTTAATTGGTGCTAAAGTATCAAGCACAGCAAGTAAAGCGACTTCATCCCCAGATTTTTGCAGTTGTTGAGCCATTTCAAAAGCAACCAAACCGCCAAAAGACCAACCTCCTAAATAATAAGGTCCTTTTGGTTGTACTTTACGCAATGCTTCAATATAGTGGGCAGCCATATCCTCAATGTGAGTTAGTGGCGTTTCTCCGTCAAGTCCAATCGGTTGTAGCCCGTAAAATGGTTGATTTGTCCCTAAATGATGAGCTAATTCGTAATAAGGAAAGACAACACCAAAGATTGGATGAACGCAAAAGAAAGGCGGATTTGAACCAGCAGGCTGAATCGCAACTAAGGGAGACCAAGGTAGAGAATTTGTTTCTGGGCAGAGAGAATTTGCTAAACTTTCAATTGTCGGATTTAAAAATATGGTAGATAGCGGCAATTCACGCTCAAATTGCTTGTGTATTTGCTCCAACAAGCGTACAGTTAACAGCGAATTTCCTCCCAAGTCGAAGAAGTTATCGTAAATACCCACGCGCTCAATTTGAAGGACTTCAGCCCAGATTTTTGCTAATGTTAACTCGGTTGAATTACGAGGAGCGATATAGGTTTTATCTATTGAGCGATTAGTTGCTGTGTCGAGTGCTGTGAGTGCAAAACGATCTAGTTTACCATTAGGCGTTAGCGGCAAAGAATCCAGCACTGCAAAAACTGCTGGTATCATGTATTCTGGCAATTTTTCTTTTAAGAATTCACGTAGTTTACTGGTTGTTGCTGGCTGCTTCGTAGGAACAATATAAGCCACCAAATAGCGATCGCCTGACACTTTCTCTTTAGCAATTACTACCGCTTTTTCCACGCTTTGATGCATCATCAGCACCGTCTCAATCTCTGATAACTCAATGCGAAAGCCACGAATTTTAACTTGATTATCGATGCGACCCAAAAATTCAATATTACCATCTACTCGATAACAAGCTAAATCACCGCTCTTGTAAAGTCGCGTTTTTGGGAGAAACTCGGTTTCTTCAACAAATCGGTTTTCTGTTAATTCAGGACGATTGAGGTAGCCTTGACCCACACCCTCACCACCGATGTATAATTCACCAGGAATTCCAATTGGTACAGGTTGTAAATACTTATCTAATATATAAATTTGAGTGTTAGCAATAGGACGACCTATAGAGGGTTTTTCATCAAGAGTATTAATTTCGGCAACGGTTGACCAAACAGTTGCTTCAGTCGGACCGTAAGCGTTAAAAAATCGACGATTAGAACTCCACCAGCGTTTTATAATATCTTGGGAACAGAATTCACCTGCACAAATTATACTTTGCAATGCCGGGAGTGATTCTGAAGGTAGAACTGCTAACACCGCAGGTGGAAGGGTGACGTGAGTAATAGCTTTTTCGCGCAATAGTTGCAGCAAAGCTTTTCCGGGTAGAAGCGATTCTTTCTTTGCTAAATAAAGAGTCGCTCCTGTTCGCAGTGCCATAACAATCTCAAAAATGGAGGCATCAAAACTCAATGATGCAAATTGCAAAATGCGGTTATTCGGTTGCAAGTTGAAAACTTCAATTTGAGCTGATGCCAAGTTGGAAAGTCCTCGGTGCTTGATTAAAACTCCTTTAGGCTGTCCTGTTGAGCCAGAGGTGTAAATCACATAAGCTAGGTTATCAGATGTTACGCAACTAATGGGGTTTTCCTGGCTATATTGTGTAATAGTTGCCCAATCTTCATCTATGCAAACTACAGACAAGAGATCCCCCCAACCCCCCTTGGGAAGGGGGGCTAAAGAAGAATGAGTTAGCAAAACTGAAACTTTCGCATCCTCTAGCATGAAGTTAATACGCTCTTGAGGTAAGCTCGGATCTAAAGGCAGATATGCTCCACCCGCTTTGAGGATAGCCAACAACCCGATTATCATCTCTAATGAAGGCTCTACGCAAATGCCCGCTAAAACATCAGGAACTACTTTTAATTGTTGCAGATAATGTGCAAGTTGGTTAGCTCGGATGTTTAGTTCGCGGTAGGTTAATTGCTGGTGTTCAAAAACTAGGGCGATCGCATTCGGAGTTTTCGCCACAATTGCTTCAAATAACTGATGAAAACACTGCTCAATTTCATATTTTTGATTTTTGATTTTTGATTGATTTCGATTAAACTCTATTAATAATTGATGTCGTTCTGCTTTTGTTAAAATTGACAAGTCGCAAAGACGCTGTTTTGGATTAGCAACAATGCTTTCTAGCAGCGTTTGAAAATGTCCCAACATCCGGGTAATAGTGCTGTCATCAAATAAATCGGTGCTATACACCACTTGTCCTTTAAGGCTTTCCAAATCTTGCCACAGGTGAAACTCCAAATCTAGCTTTGCGGTTTTGCTGTCAAACTCGAATTGCGAAAGCGTTAACCCAGGTAACTCTAGCGCTTCAATGGGAGTATTTTGCAGGCTAAATACAACCTGAAACAACGGATGACAACTTAAATCTCGTTCTTGGTGTAGTTCCTCCACCAGCTTTTCAAAGGGCAAATCCTGATGGGCATAAGCGCTTAAAGTTACTTGTCGTACTCGATTCAACAGTTCTTGAAACGTTGGATTTCCTGATAAATCGGTACGCAGTACTAAAGTATTGACAAAAAAGCCAATTAACCCTTCTAACTCGCTGCGACTGCGATTGGCAATCGGCGATCCGATCGCAATGTCCTCTTGCTGCGTGTAGCGATAAAGCAACGTTTGAAACGCTGCCAGCAGAGTCATGAACAAGGTAACGCCTTCTTGGTGGCTAAGTGTCTCTAGCGCCTGAGTTAAATAGGGCGGTAGTTGTATAAATTGTTTCGCACCTTTGTAAGTTGGAACTGCTGGTCTTAATCGGTCAGTGAAGAGATTTAGTACCGAAATTCCCTCTAAGTGATGACGCCAGTAAGCTAACTGGGTTTGTAGCACTTCTTTTTGCAGCCATTCCCGCTGCCATTCGGCGAAATCTGCATACTGAATGGGTAGTTCCGGCAGGAGCAATTGCTTATCCTCTAAAAAGGCTTTATATAGTGTCCCTAGTTCTTTAATCAGCACTCCAATAGACCAGCCATCAGCAACAATGTGATGTATGTTCAGTAGTAACACGTGTTCGGCTTCATTGACTTGTAGCAGCGTCAATCGCAGCAATGGTCCGGTGGTGAGATTGAAAGAACGTTGAGCCTCTTTGTTTGCGAGTCGCCGCGCTTGTGTTTCGCGTTCTTGGCTATCAAATTTATTGCGTAGGTCTATTACTCTTATAGGTATAATTAAGGAGGGAGCTATTACCTGCACGGGTTGCCCCTCTACCATGACAAACGTGGTGCGTAAAATTTCGTGACGGCGTACTACCTCGTTAAATGTCTGCGTTAAAGCGGTGAAGTTGAGGCTCCCTGTGAGGCGAAGTGCTGTTGACACATTGTAAAATGGATTGCCTGGTGCTAAAGAGTCGAGAAACCACAGCCGTTGTTGAGCGAAAGAAGTGGCAAAAACGAAAACCTCTGTTTCTTCAGTAGCAGTGAGATTCATAAGTGAAGGGCACAGTTGTGCTGCAAAAATTTGTGGCAGAGAAAACAACCGATAAAATCAAAATGAATACCTGTACTTAACAGTAAATTTTTACATTCTCACCTTTAATAATTATGCTTGTGATTCAAGAATCCAAACAGATGATTAGCAAAGCATAATTATACCAGGAAATCAATTTTATTGTATTAAAAAATGACGTTCGATTAGCAATGGAAGCATGATGAAATCGCGGTAAAATTATTGAAAATTACTCGCATCAAGTTAGAATCTACCAATCGCCAGCTATGACCATCACTCTCACAACTAGAGAACACGCGGAACTTTGGGCTGAAGCCGCTCTGAACAGCCTGCACAACACATCGTCACAGAGGAATGAATTCCTTTGCGAAGTACCCAGGCAACTCGGCAAAGGCTATGTGCAAAACATTGAACTGCATCCTCATCTCTGGCTTTCGATTGAAGACTGCGAATACTACGATGACGTGCTGATTAAAACTCCCAGTTGGAACCACCCGTTGCAATTCATGGTCTTACTTTCAGGAATTATCACAGATGACTACGGGTGTCATGGAGGAGGACGCACACTCATCTCTGGAAGTGGCATTCAACGGGCAATGACGTTTGAGTTGCAGAAATCGCAACGTCTGGTGGGAGTTAATATCCACATGGAACCCGAACTGTTAGGAACGTTTTTCTCTAGAGAACCGGGACAAATTCCTTCAGAATTCCAATTGCTAGCAAAGGGCAATGATTGGCAAACGTTGCTTTACCCACAAATCACGACTGCAATTAGGTTTTTGACGCAGCAAATAATCAACTGTCCCTATCAAGGGATAACGAAGCGGATGTACTTACAGGGAAAGGTACTAGAGTTAATGGCGTTGCAATTAGCGCCAATTTTAGCAGATCGGGGTATTCAACAAACAGCACCGCGATTAAAATCAGAAACGATCGCTCGGATTCACCACGCTAGAGAGATTATGCTATCACGTCTGGAGAATCCACCATCATTAATGGAATTGGCAACTCTTGTAGGGATGAGCGATCGCACTCTCCTTTGACTTTGGCAAAAATACAACCTTGACGCTTGAAGCTGATTATCAGCGCAGTTCCGTACCAGACTATGATGGCTTACCTGCGGTAGGTACAGTTTTACCAAATCCCTTTGGGCGTGTACCGAAGTCTCGATTTTTGGACGATCCAAAGTTAGGGAACCAGATATACAGGGATACCCTTGTTGGTTATCGTTTACAACACAAATTTAGTGATAATTGGTCAGTGCGTAATGCCTTCAATACAGAAATCTTGGATGTTGATGAAGATATTATTTCGCCAGCTCTTGCAGCAGATAACAGAACTGTAACACGCACTGCATTCCGGGGAACAACTGATTCACAGTACTACACGTTACAAACCGATTTGCTCGGCAAGGTCAGAACTGGTAGCCTCAAGCATGACCTGCTATTTGGTTTTGACTTGTTTTGGGCATCCTCTGAGACTATAAGACGCACTGCCACCCTACCAACACTCAACTTATTCAATCCAGTTTATGAAAGACCGACTGTTGAGTTTACTAGAAAGAGTACTGACATTCTCGATCAACAAAATATTATTGGCGTTTATGCCCAAGACTTAATCTCATTGACAGATAACCTGAAAATTATATTGGGCGGACGCTTTGATTGGGTAGATCAATCGTTTGATAACAGGTTAACTAATAGAACATTTGACAGCAACGACACTGCCTTCAGTCCTCGCGTTGGTATTGTCTATCAACCTATCGAGCCTGTTTCCCTATATACCAGTTACAGTCGCTCATTTTTGCCAGCGGGTTTATTTAGTGTTAATGCAGACGGGACAACGTTTAAGCCAACCAAAGGCGA
This sequence comes from Tolypothrix sp. VBCCA 56010, assembly GCF_050875635.1. NCBI lineage: Bacteria > Bacillati > Cyanobacteriota > Cyanophyceae > Nostocales > Tolypothrichaceae > Tolypothrix > Tolypothrix sp. VBCCA 56010. The sequence continues at coordinate 78,122 of NZ_JBPAOH010000008.1, read as the reverse complement.
ACAATTTGAAGTGGGTGTCAAAACAGAGTTTCTGGACGGCAGACTTTCAGCGACAATATCTGCTTACCAAATCACCAAGCAAAACCTTGTTGTACCCGATCCTACTCCTGGCTCAATCTTGAGCATCCAGGTAGGCGAACAACAAAGTAAGGGTATTGAATTAGATATAGTCGGTCAACCGATACCAGGGTTAAACCTGATTGCTACTTATAGCTACACCGACGCAGAAATCACTAAAGATACTAGACCAGCTTTCCAGGGAAATCAACCGAACAACGTGCCACGAAATAGTGCAAGTTTATGGGCTGCATATGAAATTCAAAGTGGAGGTTTGAAGGGTTTGGGATTTGGTGGAGGGTTGTTTTTTGTTGGTGATAGAAAGGGAGATTTGGCAAATACATTTACATTGCCTAGTTATGTACGAACCGATGCGGCGATTTTTTACCGCCGTGACAATTGGCGGGTAGGGTTGAACTTCAAGAACCTTTTTGATGTGGATTATTTTGAAAGTTCCCGCGACAGAAATGCAGTATTTTACGGCGAACCGTTTACAGTTCTAGGCACACTTTCGGTCAATTTTTGATTTTGTCACTTATATAAGAGCATCCACCATGAAATCCAAACAAATCCGCGATCTCACATTTTACTTACACCGCTACATTGGCTTAATCGTGGGACTGGTGCTAATCATCATCGGCTTAACAGGTAGCCTGCTGGTCTTTGAAAAGGAAATCAACCAATTCCTCCTCAGTCAACAGTTTGGACAAGTCATCCCCCAAGAACAACGCATAAAAGTAGAAACCGTATTAGAAACTGTCAAAACCGCCTACGCTTCCCAACCTGACTTGAAACTGTTGGGTATTAACACCCTTGGAGATGCTCACACCCCCTACCGCGTCTTTCTGCAATCAACAGAGAAAAAACGTACTGAAGTTTTCGTTAATCCTTACACGGGTGCGATTATGGGTGCGCGTCTGTGGGATAATACCCTAATTGGCTTGACGTTAAAACTTCATTACCAACTTCTAGCAGGTAAAATTGGAGAAATCATTGTTGGTATAATTGGCTTCTTATTTTTTATTCTCAGCATCACGGGAATTCTTCTCTGGTCTGGTTGGCGCAAGCTAATTTCTGGTTTCAAAATTAAGTGTAATACCCATATAAAAAGTGTAAATTTTTACATACATAAAGTAGCAGGAATTGTAACAGGCGTGTTTCTGACGGCGATCGCTTTCACCGGCTTTTGCTGGAACTTCTACGACCAAACCAAACCCCTAATTTACGCCGCTACCCTCACACCGATTCCACCCGATCCCGTTTCTCAAGTTATCGTCGGCAAACTTCCTAGAGGACTGACAGAGATTCTTCAAAAAGCCGATGCTGCGTTACCAGGTGCGGTAACAACTTACATCCGCTTACCGCAAACCCCAGAAGGAGTGTTCCGAATTGGTAAAAAATTGCCGCAAGAAACAAACGAATACGGTTACTCTCAGGTTTATCTCGACCAGTATACAGGTGAAGTGGTGCAATTGAAAAATGGTTTGGAAGCATCACGAGCCGACCAAGTTCTCAACTCGTTTGCACCCGTACATTACGGTACTTTCTGGGGATTGCCCACCCGCATTCTCTACGTTTTCGTTGGACTTGCACCCTTAGTTCTATTTATTACTGGCTTTGTGATGTGGTGGTATCGCTACAAAGGGAAACGCAGACAGCAGACTATGGAAATGGTTGAACCTGTAAGTAAGAGTTAGAAATGTTCAAAGCTTACGCCACTCACCCTGATTTTAACTATGCGAGCGTGCTTTTGCACGCCCTGAGCCAATGTTTGGATTTTCCCATTAATAATGCATTCGTGAGCCAATGCAATGTCTCCAATGTACACAAACGAATAAGTGAGCAAACTGTTAGTTAATTGAAAATTATTATCAACCATTTTCGGCGATACTCTTTGGGAGTCACTTCTCTACCTTAGGCTTCGCCCTAAGCGTAGCTATGCCGCAGGCAATATAGCGATCGCTATATTACTCACGCTTATAAGCTATTCCTGAAGCGCTTGCCCAAAAGTCTTGATGGCATCAACATGATTCACCATATTAATGCAGCGTAACAACAAATCCAGATCGATCCCTTTGACCTCCTCACTACTGGAAACCTTTTCATAGTGGAGTGTGTTGCCCTCTTTCCGCAGGTGATACACTTCTAGCACACCATCTTCCCAGAACCACACTTCCGGAATCAAGAGCCGCTTGTATGCCTCTAGTTTGTTAATCCCGCCACTGGTAAACACCACCTCGATCGCCAAATCAGGACGCACTCGACTAGGAGCCAGTTTATATGATTTATCTGCTTCTCGCTTCACAGCACCTGATTCACTTTCCAAGGTCATTGAGCCTGTTGGAGTAAAGTCAAATCCTGCCATGAGCAGGTAAAGTTCCAACAATGCGCCTAGTCTTTCTTTAACGGTTTGGTGGGGTTCTCCAGGCATTTTTCGGATCTCCAAAACACCATCTAGGAAAGACAGCCGATATCCTGGACGGTCTAATAACTGCTCAATGGCTTTGAATTCTCTCCAGGTCATTCCCTCAAACAAAAGGGGTGATTCCTTTGTGGGTGTAGCGTAGACGCTTTGCGGCTTGTCGTCAGACATCGCTGCTGAGGTCATAAAAGTATCCAGTCACATGCCAGATGAGAAATAATCAGCTTTGTCGGGCAATTCGCTTATTCTAACTTTTTTTGGGAGTAAGCCCTCGATTCGTTTTTCCGTGAAAGCTTCGGTGCGAAAAGCAAAGCGCGGGCGCTTTGCTTTTCGCTACAAAGTTGAAGAAGTTGAATATCTTGCTATCCACAAAATATTTAAGACTATTACAGTCGATACGCGACCAGTAGATGAAAATAATAGCCAGTAATTCTGGTAAAATTATTAACAATTTTTTGTATTAATTATTAAGATGACAATCATCCTTTCCTTAGACAATTGGGACGAACTGTGGTGTCAACAGAATCAAAATCCTCAAAACCACAGCATCTTGCTTGACGAATTTGAAACACTCCAAGAACTGCCTAAATGTCTGGGACTAGGGTATTGTCGGGGTATGAAGTTAGCTCCCGGTGTAGAACTGGAAATTTGTGACTATGAATTTCACCATGATGTAGCGATGAAGTCACCTGTCCACAATCATCTAGTGCAATTTATAATTTTTGCATCCGGATTCATTTATTGTGATGAGGTACATCCGAATCTTGGCGGGAAAAGCTTTTACTTATCTGGTAGTGGGATTTCACCTGCTCATACAGCAAAGTATAAAAAATTAGAGCGTATGACTTGCATTAACGTCGAGATTGAACCTGAAGTGTTAGCAGGGTTTTTGCCAAGACAGACAAAGCGCATGACTCCTAACTTAAAGCTGTTGATTAAAGAAAACGAATGGAAGACATCATTTTATCCAGATGTGACTTTAGCAATGCAAGTTACAATGCAGCAAATATTAAATTCTCCCTACCAGGGCGCGATCAGACGCTTGTATCTGCAAGCAAAAGTGTTTGAACTGCTAGCAATGCAATTGGACTTAATTTGGGCAGATGGGGGACAAATTTCGTCTTCAGTGCCACTTAAGCCAGACACGATCGCTCGCATACATCATGCTAGAGACATTTTACACCAGCGATTAAACAATCCGCTTTCAATGATGGAACTGGCACAACTCGTAGGCTTGAATGAGCGCAAACTGCAACGGGGCTTTCGAGAACTCTTTGGCACAACAGTATTTGCTTATTTACATCATCATCGCATGGAGCAGGCACAGATATTGCTGCGGTACAGAGATATGCAAGTGTCAGAAATTGCCCATGCTGTGGGGTATTGTCATTTAGGACATTTTACCGAAGCATTTAAGCGCAAATTTGGCATCACACCGAAGCAATGTCAATTAGGAAAAAAATCGCCGTAAGGATAAAAATTGTCGCTCTACCATGTGGCAATGCATTTGTGAATCCTGTAATCTTACTTTTCTAAGCTTGTTGATAAAAATTATCTTTTTAGATTGGGCATGGATAGTATGAGACAGGGTTACATCCACAATGTTAGATTGACCACCTTGATGTTACGAGTCGCACAATTTTCTCTCGGAATGGCGGTGACGCTGTTGTTCACATCAACCGCTTGGGCAGAAGCGGGTACCCAGAAAGCAGAGAATCAGCAGCAGCAGCCGCCAGTAAAAGCGACTGGGGACTGGGTAATCAATAGAAATAAATTAAAACCCATCTCCACCCCGAAAATTCTGCAACTCAGTGAGATGGAACGTCCTCATACTAGCGCTCAAATGTTACTGGGACAGTCGCCAGCAGTACCAAACACGCCTTCTCAAGAAATTGTGCAAGTTACAGGAGTGAAAGCAAATCCCACCGATAAAGGTGTGGAGGTGATTTTACAGACGACTGGTGGGAAGCAGTTGCAAGTTGTCAATCGCAGTACTGGTAATAGTTTTATCGTTGATATTCCGAATGCACAACTGCGTTTACCTTCGGGCGAGGCTTTTACATTTCGTTCCGAAAAACCACTTGCGGGAATTACTCAAATAACGGTAACAAATTTCGACGGCAATACTATCAGGGTGACGGTGACGGGTGAAGCGAGTTTACCAGTTGTGGAGTTGTTTGACGCTGATGAAGGTTTAATTTTTGGAGTTGCGAGTGTGGCATCAGCTACACAGCAACCACAACCAGATAAACCGCAAACTCAGACACAACCAAGTCAACCATCAGCTCAAGATGATGAACCGATTGAGTTGGTAGTGACGGGAGAGCAAGATGGGTATCGTGTGCCTAATGCCTCCACAGCGACAAGGACAGATACACCGATACGCGACATTCCGCAATCGATTCAGGTAGTGCCGCAAGAGGTGCTCCAAGATCGCAATGTGAGAACTGTGACTGAGGCATTAGAAACAGTGAGTGGTGTTGTTCCCATACAACTTCTGGGTCTGCCTGCGGGAGCCGGTTACATCAGAGGATTTGAGCAGCCGCAACAGTTCCGAAATGGCTATCGAGATAATGCCGATCGCTACGGTCTAACCGGAATCGGAACCATCGAGCAGGTGGAAGTGCTCAAAGGTCCTGCCTCAGTTTTATTTGGAGCGGTAGAACCGGGCGGAATCGTTAACATTGTCACCAAACAACCCTTGAGTGAACCCTTTTATCAACTCGCATTTGAGGCAGGAAACCGCTCATTTTATCAGCCCAGCCTCGATTTCTCAGGACCATTGAATGTTGATAAAACCCTGCTCTATCGCTTCAACGTCAGCTATCAAAGTTCAGACAGTTTTCAAGATTTTGTTACCAAAGATTTCCTCACCATCGCTCCTACAATCACCTGGAAATTGGGCGATCGGACAGCCCTCAACCTGTACTATGAATACCTTGATTTCTCTGGAGCGTATGATAGCTACCATTTTCTTGCCAGCGATGGCACGAAGCCGCCTCGGAACCGCTTTCTGGGCTATCCTGATTTTGCCTTTAATGACAAGACGACTCAAAGATATGGCTACACCCTGCAACACGAGTTTAGCGACAATTGGCAAATTCGCAACAATTTTTCTGCGGTTAATAGCGATACTAATGAGGTGTATTTTAGCCCAACAAATTTAAGCAATAATCGCAACCTAAGCCTAACTGCATTCGATGCTAAATTTACCCAAGACAACTACTTTGCACAGATCGATCTGCTTGGCAAGTTTAAGACTGGATCGATTTCACACCAACTCTTAGTAGGTTTTGATTTCAGTCACCGTAACGATACTTATGAATTTGCTAGAGCTACTGTCCCCGATCTAGATGTCTTCAACCCAAACTACGATATTCCAAAACCAAATTTTTCAGAACGTGTTCCCTTTCTATTTCCTACTATTCAACGTTACGGAGTCTACCTTCAAGATCAAATCGCTTTTCTAGACAACCTGAAGCTATTGATTGGTGGACGCTTGGATTGGATTTCACAAGAGGTGGAAAATACTTCAGAACAAAACGATTTTGCTTTCAGTCCTCGCGTTGGGTTAGTGTATCAACCCAGTCAATCGGTGTCTCTCTATGGCAGCTACAGTCAATCGTTTAACCCAGCCTATGGAGTTAGCCAGAGTGGTGACACTTTCGAGCCAACCAAAGGCACTCAATATGAGGCAGGGATTAAAGCTGATTTTTTAGAGGGTAGACTTTCAACAACACTGGCAGCTTATCAAATCACGAAGACCAATGTAACCACACCCGTTCCAGGTAGTAGCCCTCCCGTTTCAACTCAGACGGGGGAGCAGAGAAGTCGCGGAATTGAGTTAGATATCACGGGTGAAATTTTGCCCGGATGGAAAGTGACCGCTGCCTATGCCTATACCAATGCCGAAGTTACCGAAGATAACGTCATTCCCATAGGCAATAGATTACAGAATGTGCCAGAAAATCAAGCCAGCCTCTGGACAACTTATTTCATTCAAAAGGGCGCTTTGGAAGGCTTAGGATTTGGTTTGGGGCTATTTTATGTCGGCGATCGCCAGGGAGATTTAGATAACTCGTTTGCAGTCGGAGATTACCTGCGGACTGATGCGGCAATTTACTACCGTCGGGATCGGTTTAATGCCGCAATTAATATCCGGAATCTATTTGATACAGATTATTTCGGTGTTTCCGACGGTGGAAGAATCTACATTAGAAGAGGTGAGCCGTTGACAATCATTGGCTCCATCAGCTGGACGTTTTAACTCGCTCGCTTTGTTGGTCATTGGCTGAATAACTTGCCCGAACACAGCACTCGTTTTGTGGACAACTTACCAAATATTAGTTAGGGGTTGGGAGTGATAGTTTCCTGTTGTTGGGCGATTCTCTCCGAGACGGTACCGATCGCTCTAACTACATCGTTACAAAAGGAAACACAGACAGCAGATAATGGAAATGGTTAAACTTGTAAGTAAAAGTTAGATAATCAAAAAAGCGATCGCACCACTTTGTTTGTGGTTAGCTAGTGAAGCGATCGCACATCTTTTTAAAATCAGGAAAATCCTCTCTAAATTCACAGAGGATTTCTAAATAAGTGATAATATTTAACAAACAACTCAATAGTTATATTGTTTTACCGAAAGTGAGAGATTGATGAAAGTTCCGCGATCGCATGAAAAAGTGAAGTCCTGACTACGGTTATTTACGCTCCTCCAAGACTAACGTAGAATCAGCCGATCGCCCAAATTCTTCAGGTGCATATTGCAGGTGTACTTTCGCACCTGGATAAAGAAATGTACCGGGTGTCACTCCACGCACTAAGTAATGAAGGCTATAAACGCCTGGATCTAAATGGTCGGCGTAGGCGATAATGCGATCGCTATAAATTGTCTTAAAGTTAAGTTGCCAATTATCGGCTTTTGCTTTTAACGCAGATGTGGCAGTTTGAAAGCTTTCATCGACAGCTTCAAATCCCGCAGGTAGCGGATCGTTAATCACCACATGCTCTACAGGATGATCTACAATAACTTCTAAACCTATATCAAACACCTGTCCGGTTTCTATTGTCAACGGCTTATCTTTAGCATAAAGTCCGATTTTTTGCAAGACTTTTCCATCACCGACACGGCTAATTTCTCGCGATATGCGTAAACCGTTAAATCTTCCAGGTTGATTTCCTTGCAAGCGATAGCGATAAGCTAGTAGATAGTGTAATCTGCCTGAAGCTGATTTTTGCAGAATTAAATCGTGATGTCCGCGAGGTAAGTTAGCGATCGCCACATTTAGCTGTAAACTAGAATTGCGGTATCCTTGAAATTTACTTTCTCCGATTTTCTTATCGGCTAATTTCACAGTCGCAATAAAATTCGCTGGTGTTGGTTGCAGTTTCGCATATTCCACCAAAGCTGTCAGCGCTTGGGCATTGTCATAACTAGTTTGCCATGTTCCATTGCGTCGGAGTGTTAAAAGACTTTGAAATAACTTATCGATAACTTCTGGTTTAGCTTTGGCAGTGATAAACAAACGTAAAGCTTGCGCTTGTGCGGTTGTCGGTGAATTCATCCATCCCCAGCTGCTGGGTAAATTTATCACTGCGGTGCGACCAGTTTCATATATATATTGTTGTAACTGCTGTAAAAGTTGTTTAGATTCATCTTGCCATTCGGGAAACTGAGATAGATATCGCGTTAATTTAATTTGCGTTACTAAATCAAAAGCGTTGCGTTGTTGGTAAATATCTGTCAGAAAGCTATTGCGTTTATCGCCAAATTGTGCAATAGACATTAAAGCATTAAGTTGGATTTGGCTTTTACAAAGTTGCTGTTTGCAAAACTCAAATTGTCCGGGGTTGGCGAGGATTTTCTGCAAATATCCCTTGAGGCGTGGTATCATCCCTGCATCGACATTTGCTTTCGCCAAAGATTCAGCCACATAAAGAGAAATCCAAGGATCTGACTTTTCTTGTCCTGGGTAAGCTGCAAAACCACCATCGGCAAGTTGGAGTTTTTGCAATTGGGCGATCGCTTGGGTTGATTGTTTGGTAAAATTAAACTCTGGGAAAGTCTGACCGTATTTCTCTGAGAGTGTTTGCAGATTAGCGGCAACTATCAATTGACTCGCAGCTGGTTCAGCAAAAGGTAAATCATCATCTTCCATAACCTGCTTGGCGGGTGCTTTAATTTCCGGAATCAAATTACTCGCTAATTGAATGTCTAAACCTCCCGCTTCGGGAAAGACATTTTTATCGACATTCAAAGGAATTTTTACTTGATTCGCAGTAACACCAGTTTCGACAACTTCTTCTGTGACTTCCAGCGGTTTAACTTCCAAAGGTACTTCAAAAGCATCGGTGTTGCGATTTAGTTGAGTGGTAAAGCGGACTTTACTTTCACCAACACTCAAAGCGACGATGGGAAAGCGATAAGCAGAAGTAGCTGATTGAGTCTGGGTTTGTAAAGAAGCGGCTGTGGGATTTTTGCCTTCAAAGTTGATTGTACCGCTAACTGTACCATTAATTGCCAGAGTACCAGATGAGTTAGTGTTGTTAGTTATGGATAAACCGGAGAGAATGCGATCGCCTGGACGCGCAAATTGTGGCAATATTGGATTAGTAAGTAGTGGCTTTGTGGTGATAAACGTTGTTTCGGCATTACCAAAACGTAAATTTCCATCAGTAGCTACAGCCATTACTCGCCATGTAGTTAAATTATCTGGTAATTTAAATGTTATCTGTGCTTTACCATCAGCGTCTGTACGTACATTATTATAGTAAGCTAAAGCTTGAAAATCTTTGCGGATGCGGGTATTTGCTGCACCGGCTGAGAAACCACCACCATAACCCCAACCTTTCGGTTTAGCGATCGCGTTTTGTTCTACCACCACATTTTGACGATTATCGCTAAAGCGGGTAGATATTGATTGTTCAGCATAAACCGTATTTACCAAATCTGGAGGACGATAACCAGAAAGTTGTAACACCGCTTCATTCACCACCATGACGGTGAATTGTCCTTTGGTGGGATTTCCTTGATTGTCTTTGAGTTCCAATTGTACCGTTTCTGACGCACCAGGTTCTAATGAAGTTTGCAAAGGTGTAACTTGCACCTTTAAATATTTATCTGACAAATTCACTTTAAAAGGTGCAAAGCCAATTTTTCCTAAATTATTTAAACTTCCGGGTTGCAATTTATTTAGAGGAACACCCTGACGCAGCAACACAGCTTCAACTGCTGCATTTGGTAGCATTTCTGGTGTAACTTTAAATTGAATTTGTGGCGCACCGCCCTTAACTTTGGTAATCTGTTGATAAATAAGTTTGTCTTTGACAACAGCAAAGTACAATTCTCCTTCTGGATAGGGAGATTGAATCAGTGCGGTAGCAGTTTCACCGACTTTAAACTCTTTTTTATCAAGTTTCACCTCCAACTTGTCTTTTTCACCTTCACCCCAAGTTACTGGATTTTCACCAGTTGCCCAAATTTGCAAATCTGTAGCGCTTAAATCATCTTTCGCATCGCTAAAATTAGCTTGAATTCTGTAAGAACCTGATTCAGTCGGTGTTAAACTTACAGATTGAGGACTGTTACCAGATGTAAATTCTACTTTTCCAACCGTCTTATATTCAACTTGATTTTTCGCAGTTTTACTACCTTCCACCACTTGAGTTAAACTGCTGTATTTCATCTGCTGCAATTCCAGCTTAATGCGTTGACCTTCCAGCACTTTTCCCGTAAAGTCCGAAACGATAGCTTGAATCGGAAAAGCAAGACCTGCTTCAGCGACAAAGTTACTTTTTAAACCGATGAGACGATTACTCGGCAAAGCTGTAAAAGTCTGAGAATTCGCTACAGATAAATTAGAAACATCTGACACTTCAACATCCACCCGATAAATCATCGGATAAGGCAATTTCTCCACATTTACAACTTGACTGCTTTTACCATTAGCATCTAGCTGGGTATCAGTTTGCAAAACATCGCTTGGTAAAGACGGAGATTCTTCCGGGAAAAGCCATTGTCTGCCAAAACTGAATTCTTCCCAACCTTTAGGAATAAAATTAGTTTGGTTTCTCGTGACAAAATATTTTGCCTTTCCTGCTGACACAGGTGAACCGAACAGATAATTACTTGTGGTTTTCGCTGCAATATTATCACCAATAGAAGCAAATTGCTTATCTAAAGCTAATTCAACTTTAAAATTTGGTGGTTTAAATTCAGCTACGCGAAATTCTCCAGAAATTTCGTGTCCGTTTTTCCCCTTCGCTTGAATTGTATAATAACCTAATTTTTGATTGCTTTTGATAGGGACTTCCAGAGAAAACGTACCAAACTCATTCGTTGTTTGCGTACCTAAATCTGTCTTTTGCCCATCTGGATTTATAATAGTTAATTGGTAAACAGCATTTTTATCTTGCTGAATGATACCATTTTGCAAATAATCAGCGAAGCCAGTAAAATAAGCTTTTTCACTTGCTTGATATAACTGCCTATCAGAGAAAATTATTCCGCGTGATTCAGGTTTATCATTTTGCCAACCTGCATCAATACCATAACCATAAGCACCGCTATATTCATCAGTGCGTGCAAATGCCCAATCTTGATTTTCACGCGCTACTACTAATAGTTCTGGTGATTTTTTCAAGCTTTTGCTTTCAGCATAACATGACTGCAAATCTGAACGATTCAGCCTTAAGTTTCCATTTTCATCAGTTTTACTCGATGCACAAGCTACGGGTTGCGGACGAGATTTGGCATTCAATTTTGATTCATAAATTTCCACAGCAGCACCTTTTACAGGTGAACCATCAGCAAGATGATGAACCCGAATCAAACTCGATTCCGGAAACCACTGCGAAAATACACCCAAATTCGTTAACTGAACTAACCCATAACTCGTAGATTCTCTCCAAAGTTGTTTATTATTCTCTTGATATTTATTAGTGCGTCCCTGTACTCCATAAGCTAGCATTCCTGTAGACCTACCCAGCTTTTCTCGCAAAGGAATACTCACATCAACTGATTGATTCTTCTTCGTCGCTAACTTAAAGCTTTGCCATTCCGACGATTTAGGTAATAAATCATTCCCACTGTTAAAATAAACTAAATCTGTTGGTTTAAGTACTTTATAAGCAGCTTTATATTTTGACTCTGGCAAGTTGACTGTATTTATATTGAGTTGTAAATTCTTACCCGCTGGGAAAATATTTAATCCATCAGGAACCCAAATATCCCCCGCTAAATCTCCTGTATGATAATTGACGGTAACTGGTTTACCTAAAGTCTGCCCAAACTTATCTTTGAGATTTGCACCAATCGTAATTGTATAATGAGTGGCAGGTTTTAAAGCATAAGGATTGATGCTGACAAGTTTATCTTGGTCGTTGACTTGAATAAGTCGAGAAATGTCTTGCGGTGCCGGATTAATTTTAATATTTTCAATAGCCGAATCTGCTACTAAGACGTTATTAAATTCTAACTGTGGACTACCTTGAATAAATCTGCCATATGTTCCACCTGCATCAGGTTGCCCGTAAAATTTAATTCCTTGAAATGTCAGCGGAGAATAAGTTGTTAGCTTACTGACAAACTCTTTCTCACTTAAGAGATTACCATCAGCCGGACGCACACCGGGAGAAAATTGCAAGCGATAGCGAGTTGCTTTTTTGAGATTTTGCTGCGGAATCAGGTTATAAACCCAATTGCGTGTTGAAGGGTCAAACTTTTCTAGCGGTTCTTCATTTTCTTCTTTCGCTAAATCAACTTTAAAGCGTACACCCTGCTTTTTCCCTTCCGGAATAAGTTGCAAATGCTTTTCCACTGAAGCTAAATTCAATTCTACATTTGATGTAAATTGCAATTTCTCTTTTAAATCAATCGATTCTTCAGTCTTGTCTATGGGGTTCACACCTGGTAAATTACTTAAATTGATGGGTTCGGTGTTGAAAGTCCAAGCTAAATCTTTCTCAAGACGGTGTTTTTGTAAGTCAGCTAAACCAACTTTGAGAGTAACTTGAAATCGCGTTGCTTTTGGTAGTGCTTTCTCAGCTTGAAATCCTACCATACGCGGTGTCAAAAATCGAAAATGACCAGGTAAATTTGGCGTAATTTCAAACTTTTGTAACAAACTTTCTTGTTCTGGGTTATCAAGACTTTCAAGAGGAATTAAAGCTTCTTTAAAACGGATGCGAATTTGCTGAAGAGGTTTAGCATCTCCGAGTGGACTAATTTGTTCAATCCAATCTGGTAAATTCGGGGGAGTTAGTGCAGAAACTTCTGGAAGTTGTTCTTTACCTGGAGCGATACCAATTAAATTACACCCTGTTATTCCTATTACAAATGCTAGGATAAGCAAGGACTGGATTATTCTTATGAACATGTTAAAAAAAATAAAATAAAGTAATGTAGCAGTTTAAAAGTGCTAGTAATTGTGATATTCCCTTCCCGCTATAAAATCACCTATCTTCTTTTCCTTCCTCCTTCGTGTCCTTCGTGTCTTCGCGGTTCGTTAAATAGGTATTGTTTGAGCGGGAAGGGAGTAGGACTTACGCAGAAGAATGAAAAAAACGAACCGCGAAGACGCGAAGGACACGTTCGCGCTTCGCGTCTCCGACAGGAGAAGAGAAGAGGGTTTCAAAGGGTTTTTGGGTAAGTCCTATGTGATAAAAATTGTATGGACTATTTAGACAACCAATTGAGTCTGATTGTTTCCGAAAAACATTACAAATCTTAATATAGATGAGTAGAAAGAAGTTTGTAGTCAGGGCTTCAGCCCTTAAATCTATTATAATGAGGGCTAAAGCCCTCACTACGCTTATCGTAATTCTGCTATTATGTGTGACAATACGCTTATTGCCGTACTTGGCGCCAATTCGTACCGCAGATATTGCTCAAGATAAACAAGCGATCGCCTTTACAGACCGCAATCAGCTATTATTAGGAACGCTACTCACACGCGATCGCGAACATACCGCAGTCGTACCCCTAAATCAAGTTTCCCCCCAATTTATCCACGCTATCTTAGCGGCGGAAGACGGTACGTTTTATCACCACGGCGCACTAGATTTGAAAGCGATCGCCCGCGCTATCAAAGACGCAATTCACGCCAAAAGAATACTTTCCGGTGCTTCTACCATCACCATGCAACTAGCGCGGATGTTGGATTCACTACCCCGCACCGTATCAGGCAAAACTCAGGAAATTTGGTTATCTTGGCGGTTAACAGCCGGAATGAACAAAGATGATATCCTGAGTGCATACATCAATCGTTTGCCGATGGGAGGAAATATCTATGGTGTAGAAGCTGCATCTCGCATCTATTTCTCCATACCTGCAAGCGATTTGAATCTCGCACAAGCGAGTTTATTAGCTGCTATCCCCAATAATCCCACTTACTTTAATCCTTACGAACATTATCAACGCTTGAAACAGCGGCAAAAATACGTCCTTAATCGAATGATACAGGATGGATATATTACGAAGGCGATCGCCCAACGAGCATACACCGAAAAAGTTATATTTCAGTCTCGTCAACCGGGAATTATTGCCGCACCACATTTTTTATTTTGGCTATCAAGTCAAATCCCGCCAACTTCGCTTAACAAATCTTCATCTCCCATCCGCACCACCATCAATCGTCCTTTACAACAGTTTGTGGAAGCACAAGTACAGCAAGTACTTACCAACCTCGTTGCGAATAATGTTCATGACGCAGCTGCTTTAGTAATCGACAATCACACCGGGGAAGTTTTGGCTTATGTCGGTTCCCCTGATTACTTTAACGAAGCCAAACTCGGACGTAATGATGGAGTTCAGGCGCTGCGTCAACCAGGGTCTACACTCAAGCCGTTTTTATATGAGTTAGCTTTAGAAAAATCTGTAATTCGTCCCAATTCTATTTTAGCAGATGTGCCGGCAAACTACGCGATTCCGGGGGCAAAACTTTACAGTCCTACAGATTATACGCGAAGCTTTAATGGACCGGTGCGGGTGCGCGTCGCTTTGGCGAATTCGCTGAATGTACCAGCAGTCAGGGTGTTAGAAAAGGTTGGCGTGCAGAATTTTTTAAATCGTCTGCATGACTTGGGGTTTGCACACTTAACTCAGCCGGCAGAATATTACGGTTTGGGCTTGACTCTGGGTAGTGGCGAAGTCAGTTTGTGGGAATTAGCTAAAGCTTATGTGACTATAGCACGATTTGGACAAGCCATACCAATTATAACCACATTTTCTGATTCGCCGCCAATACGGGCGGGAGAACCCCGCCCCTACGGGACGACGTGGCAATTAATTGTTGACATGTTGAGCGATCGCTATGCGCGTGCGACAGCTTTTGGTGTAGACTCGGTACTCAATTTACCATTTGCTGCGGCAGTCAAAACGGGCACATCTTCTAATTTTCGCGATACATGGACTGTCGGCTTTTCTAGCGATTACACAGTGGCTACCTGGGTAGGTAATTTCGACGGCGAACCGATGCGCCAAGTATCTGGAGTTACAGGTGCAGCGCCTTTGTGGAATCGAATTATGTTACATTTGCACTCCTCACAAGAACCAGCTAATTTTCCTTCTCCGTCAGGGATGGTAAAACTACCGATGTGTGCAACTTCAGGGTTAAAACCTACACCAAGTTGCACCTCGGTTGTAGAAGAATATTTCTCTCCAGAAGACAAAAGCAGTTATGAACGTCTTCAGTTCAATTTACCCGGTGAGTATGATGAATGGTTAGCAAGACAAAATCAATTCAATTTAGCTTCTAACAATTTCAAGATTTTATCGCCTCACAATCGCGATTTCTTCTTATTATATCCAGGTGAAGAAGGAAAGCAAAAATTAGAATTTAAGCTAGGGGGAATATCATCTGAACCTGTAGAATGGAGGTTGAATGGTGAAAAGTTAGATACATCCGCAAATGCGTTATTTTGGACATTACGTCCCGGTAGCTGGACTTTATCAGCAAAAAGTGGTGAAATCAGCGATAAAGTAACTTTT
This sequence comes from Tolypothrix sp. VBCCA 56010, assembly GCF_050875635.1. Lineage (NCBI taxonomy): Bacteria > Bacillati > Cyanobacteriota > Cyanophyceae > Nostocales > Tolypothrichaceae > Tolypothrix > Tolypothrix sp. VBCCA 56010. The sequence goes on along the minus strand of NZ_JBPAOH010000008.1, from coordinate 62,655 downwards.
CAAGTACAGTTAGCAAATATCAAACCCACACGTCGCGGCTTTTCTTATTAGAAACCCGACTTCTTTAATAAGTCGGGTTTCTGGGCAGCATCAGAAATTTATTTTTTCTTTTTTTCAGGAAAGAACTATCTAAAGAGTGAAGAGATAAATAAAGCCATAGGCTTTAATTGTAAATAGAGGGATGCGCCACTGTGATTTTTCCGGTAAGAGTAACTAAAATCTCAGTGGCAGCATAAAGGTAAATAAAATGACAACCACACAAATTAGCTCAAAGAAAACAGAAAACAAATCAGCCAAGAAGAAACAATCTTCTCGTCACACAGATATCGGTACTCCTAAAGTACCAGCTCGTCAACGCAAAACGAACCAGCAACATGAAGTCTTAAGTGACTGGAACCATGCAAGTTAGTATAGCAAGGGACTGGGGACTGGGGACTGGGGACTGGGTGAAAAGTCTTTTTGTGTCTTGCGTTTTATCATCTGTTGATGTCCGGCAGCACCAAGGCTTTTGCTATATCAAGAAAAAATGGTGTTTGCTGGTTATAAGCTGGATAATTAATGCACCCAAGCTTTTTGTGTTGTCACTATCTAATATTCACCTCTTGCATGTAATTTCCTGGCTGAAAATTGTCCAGCTTAGTAGCGGTTTTGCTGTGGATGAATGAATTAGTCCACATAGCTTTGGCTATTGGTGATGTAGCTACCTTTTCATCTTGTGGAAGTTGCGATCGCCTGCTATCATCATTAGAACTTTTACCAGCTTGCAGACGCTGTTTTTGCGTATATTCAATTAGTTTAGCTTGAGCTTGAGCATAAATCGGAGTACCTTGGGGAACTTGTTGGAGTAACTCCACAGCACCATCAAAGTCACCCGCTGCTGCTTTGTCGTAAGCCTTTTGGACAAAGTAAGCTGCTCTAATTTGCTGCTTTTGATTGTACTCAGTCAACTTTTGTTGAACTATAGTTTTAGAAGAGCTTTCTTGGGGAATTTGCTGCAAGTAGTTTAAAGCAGTAGAGAAATCTTTTTCACCTGCTCTTTGGTAAGCCTTAGCTAATAAGTCTTTTGACTGGACTTCGAGGTTAGCGCGTGCAGGTTTAGCTAGTTTATCAGTTTTCGATTGCCAATATAAAATATCCGGAACCTGAGCAGCAGTACGAAGTACATCTGTCCAACGATTTTCGTTAAAGGCTTTTTCCACAGCTTGATATCGTTGTGCTGCGAGTTGCCATTGCTGACGCCATTCGCCAATTGTAGCTTGAGCTTCTGAATAGACGCTGCTGTTTGGCTTAATTGTTCGCGCTAAAGCGATCGCACTTTCTAAATTTCCCGCTTGATATTGTTCGGTTGCTTTATATAAAGCTTCTGTTTCTGAATATGCCGGCGAATTATTAGCTAAAGAATATACTCCAAATCCCATCACCAAAGAATTAGCCGCTAATCCTACTCTCATTCCTGTCACTAGAGAGGGTGATTTTATAAACTTAAACCGTCCTTGGGAGTTATCACCTGCGGACACAGTATATTCTGCATCTAATACTTGCGACTCTTTCAAAGGCATTTGCTTGAGTACTTGCAACACCTCAACCGCTGACTGAAAGCGGCTTTCGTGGTTGTAACGAATCATTTGGCTGAGAACAGCAGCTAGATAATCATTAACTGGCGTATCATTCAAACGCCAATAAATATCATTTGTATAAGGATCTATTTTTAATTGTAACGGTGCTAACCCTGTTAAACCCTGGATAGCAATCATGCCCAAAGAATAAATATCACTGTTGGGCTGTGCTTGACTAATAAATTGCTCTGGGGGTATATATCCCAAAGAGGTGACGGGAAGTCGATAAATCGGCAATGCTGCATCTGCACCAAAATCAACCGGCACAATTGAACCAAAGTCGATCAAAACTAACTTGCGATCGCAAGCGCGTCTGATCAAGTTTTCCGGTTTAATGTCACAATGGATAACTCCTTGCGAGTGAACAAATTCGAGAATTTCCAGAACATCATTGAGAAATTGGATAACTTCGCTTTCAGTCCAAAGACTTCCCCATTGTTGACCCATCGGCAATTCAGCCGTCAACGCATGTCCTTCAATAAACTCTTGTACTAGATAGAATCTTTCATCTTCTTCAAAACAAGCAAGAAGTTCGGGAATCTGGTTATGGTGTCCCAACTGCTTGAGGGTTTCGGTTTCCGTAAGAAAGCGCAACCTGAGAGTGTCCAAGTAACTTGGTTGAGAACCAGTCACCTTTAGCTGTTTAACTACGCATTTTGGGTTCTCAGGGTGATCTATATCTACGGCGATGTATGTTTGTCCAAATACGCCCGCACCGAGGGTTTGAACGATTTGGTACCGTCCTTGTAGTACTTTACCGATCATGTATTGAGTCATGAGTTGGTTGCTGAGTAAATCGCTATTTAGGTTTTCTGACATCGCCCGGTTTTTCCGGAAACCCTTACGAATTCTTCAATATAGCGCTAATTTATTCGATAAACTTTTATGAATTTATCAGTGCTAATACGTAATAGATTACAATATTTTGATAAAATTAATAACAAAAAAAGAAACGCACGTCAGGTATGAAATATTGCCCCTATTGTCGAATATCGACATTATTCTTCACATATTTACTATGCCAGTTTGGGTATCTGGTTGAGTAAGTATTTTGACTATTGGGATGAAAACAAATCAGACAATTTCAGTCTTGATGGAAACTACATTTGAAGAAACGCAGGGGCGATGGGATCACTTTTTGTGTTAAAAAAGGTGGGGGGCCACGGCAATGCCGTTCCCCTACTGCGATCTTCTGGCATGTTCGCTCTTATTGAGTTATCAGTTTGCCGCTGAACCTCGATAAATTCGTTCTGCCTGCTCCTTTGATAGTCGTGTTATTGGAAACTTTTGCGCGTTAAAGATAACTTCTTGAGGTTGTTGAACTGCCATTTGTTCTTGGGAGATGGTTTTGATTAAATTGCCGTTTAATAACTCTTCAGCAGCTCGGATCTCATCGATTTCATCAGTTTGAAGCTGGTTTTGAGGCAAGACATAAGCATGACTTTCTGCATCGAAGGCTAAAACTTCTCCTTTCTCAATGTTGTAAATCCATGCGTAAATATTTAGTTGCCCAGCGTACAGCTTAGAGCGAATAACTGGATAAGTCCGCAAATTTTCAATTTGAGTCAGTACATTTTCAGCAATTACAATTTCTAGTAGTTCTTCCCCCTGGTATTGGCTGTAATGGTCTTTTACCAATCGCCGGGTTGCCTCTGCATACTTTAACCAATCATGCACAAGCGGCATTTCCTCTCGCAAGCTGTTTAACTTCATCAGCCCTTTCATTGCACCGCAATGCGAGTGACCGCAGACAATAATTTGTCCAATATCTAAAGCTTGCACGGCGTATTCAATTGTGGCACCTTCACCGCCGTTGGTTGCTCCAAATGGCGGAATAATGTTGCCAGCATTGCGGATAACAAACAATTCACCTAAGTCGGCTTGCGTAATTAAGTTTGGGTCTATACGCGAATCTGAACAAGTAATAAACAATACTCTGGGTTTTTGACCAAGAGATAGTTGTTCAAAGAGTTCTTGATGCGTGCTAACATAATTAGTTTTGAACTCGCGCAGACCTTTAATTAATTTTTTCATTACCTTTAAACTTGATAGGACTTACGCAACTGACACATATCTTTGTGTCAAAAGTCAAGGTTTTTGGACTTTGGACTTTTGACTTTGGACGATTTTTAAAGAAAAAAATATGACACTTGCGTAAGTTCTATTTTACTTATACTTGCAGCACTTGGTGCGGGTGCTGCGATCGCGCGTTAATCTTTAGTCTTCAGGTCTTGGTTTTCTTCGAGTGCCTCAACTTTATCTTGCAACGGCTTGACTACTCGTGCGATCGCCTGTTGAATAAAAGCCTTAACAAATTCATCGCGCCGGTTAATTTGAAACTGTCGCTGTACTACCTCGGTCATCCCCCCATCACCCCAATCTTGATCGTGACGGAAATACTCAATAAAGCTTTTACCAGCAATCCGAGTTAAATAAGCTGCTGTTACACCTTGAATTGCCCGACCAACAATAAACGTGGCAACATTAAGTTGCAATGCAGTTGAAAGTAGTTGAATCGCTCCTTTAACAATACCCAAACTGGCGAGAGTTTTCGCCAAAGACAATGCTAACTCTCGTCCGCGCTCCAGATTCAACTCACAGCCGTAAATTTTCCCAATTTCCACGACCATTTGCGCGTTTACGGCGGCTGTAGCCAACAAATCGACCATCGGTAAAGGCGTTACCGAAACTACACCAGCACCAATCCACTGAAACCGCTCAACAATTTTATCAGCTTGACGGCGACGTTGAGCATCGATGAGTTTGCGGGCTTCTTCTCCCAATCGCATTGATTGCAGCAAAATATTATCTGCAACTAAATCTTCACCTTCTGCCCGCAATATTGCCGCCATGCGCCGCAATAATGGTAAAATATCTGGTTCAGGTTGATAGATTTCGCCATTTTCTAATTGTGCGGCTTCGGGATTTGCGGCGATCGCCACAACATCATTCGCGGCAATAAATCCGCGTACTCGTTGGCGCAACCGTGCGAGAATGGCTTCTTTATCTTCTTCGGTGTACATATCGATTTTGTTGAGAATCAGAAGCGATCGCTTACCAATTTCCGCCAAACTCCGCAGCGGTTCATATTCAGAGCGCCGTAAATCATTATCCACCACAAACAACAGCAAATCAGCTTCAGTCGCCAGTTCTCGCGCTAATTGTTCGCGTTCGGTTCCCGCTACCCCCGCTTCTAAAATCCCCGGCGTATCCGTTATTAAAATTTTACGTTCTAATCCCTTCAGCCGCAAACAATAAGTTTCTCCTACCTGAGTAGTTCCCATCGGCGCATCGACACGTCCGACCATGCGTCCCATCACCCCATTTACCAAAGAAGTTTTACCCGCACTTCCTGTGCCAAATACTACTACTTGAATTTCGCCGCGTGCTAAATTTGCCTCAATCTCACGCGATCGACTCAGTAACGCTTGCCTTTGCACTTCATCTTGAATTATTGATACTTGTTGCCGCACAGCTTGTAATGTAGAAGAAGCCGCTTCAGATTTTACGGCAGGAATTTCCGCCGCAGTCACACGACGTTTGCGTTGCGATCGCTTCTCACTTTTTTGAATTACCAACACATAGTAGACAAAAGCGGCAATTAATGCTCCAATCAAAACAACCAGCAGCATTAACAGCAAATTGCCCAAAAGCGGCGAATAAGACAACTGCCAATAAAGGCGTGATAGCGAATCAATCAGCCACAGGCTTAGTCCTAAAATAAGGATGAGACCAACAATCAACGTTACTATGCGCGACAAAGGCATGGATGGCAAAGATTAATGGGTAAAGCAGTTGATGCTTTTTATCTTAATGGTTTGGTGTTGTAGGTGGGGGAGTTCTGGAGTGGGAGAGTGGGGGAGTGGGGGAGTGGGAGAGTGGAGGAGTGGGGGAAGTTTCTGCCTTCGACGTGCTGAAGAGCGTTTTTATGCAAGCGATGTCTAACGACAAGACGATGCAGCGTCTACATGCAGCGTCTTAATATCAAGGTGATTAAAAGCTAATTTCATCACACTTGCAACTTTAGTTGCACTCAACATGTGAAAATTTGCATTTAATACCTCAAAACAAAAGGAGAAAAAAGCTTATGGGACTTTTCGATCAAATTATTGGTGCTGTTGCCAATCCCAATCAACAAGGCAACATCGGACAAATAGGTAGTATCATCAACACCGTGCAGCAACTGAGTAATAGCACTGGGGCAGATTCTAACACCATGCAGTCGGTTTTCTCAATTGTCGGTGGACAAGTGCGTTCTGCTTTACAACACAAGCGAGAAACAGATGGTAATGAAGCAGCAGAAGCTGTAGTAAATCAATTTGGTGGTACTTCTCCCAATCCTTCAGCCGTTGCTTCGCTGTTCTCACCTGGGATGCAGCAACAAGTAGCTGAAATGGTTGCCCAACGTACTGGGTTAGATGCAAATATGATTCAACAATTGCTACCGATGCTAGTTCCGGTAGTGTTGAATGTGTTGAAATCTGGAGCAAACGCTCGAAATCCGCAAGGGGGAGGAAATCCGGTGCTGAATTCTTTCTTGGATGCTGACAACGATGGCGATGTTGATATTGCTGACGCAATGCAAATGGCTACTCGCTATATGGGAAGGTAAGTACCAATAAGTTAGTGGGAGGGTTGTTAGTATACAAAATAACAACCCTCCCACTAATAACTAACAATCTTGACTCTCAAGGCGCGATCGCTCTAACGGGGATTCCTCCGCAACAGTCGCGCTTCGGCAGAGGCTTCTTACTCGAAACTTGCCAAAGGTATAAGGATAAGGCAAAATTTTTTGCTTTGAGTGATAAAACTGAAATATTTTTCTCTGTAAAAGTATTAATAAATACTTCTTGTCTAAGTCTTTACCAGGACTTCATCTAACTTTAGATTTCGTCTGATTATAATTTTATCTGTTGAGTTTCAGAAATAATACTGATATCAATGAAACAAATAGATAAAAGTTTTACATGTACGCTATTTCTACCAATCTTACTAAATCTAAGTCTATTTACTCAGGCTGAGTCAGAATTAAAAACCAGAAGTACCTTTTTACCAGAGCAAATCATTTTGGCAGAGAATTTTAACCCACCAAAGAGAGGGAAACCAAAGGATACCTACGGTGCAGGTTCTCGCGGTAGGTTCTAGTATTATCAACAACACAGTTAGATGGGCAATTGAAGAGGGGGGAGGGGGAAAGGGAAAAGGGGAAAGGGAAAAGAATTATTACCAATGCCCAATGCCCAATGCCCGATGACGCCAGATGCTTCAAGTCGGGAAACCCGCCCAACGCACTGGCTCCCCGATGCCCAATGCCCAATGCTTTATGGATAATTTAACTCTTCAAAAGAATCTGATATTATCTGCTCAATAAATACTTGATTTTCTTGATTTTCTGCTTGCTTGAGATATTCAATGGCAATTTGTCCGGCAGTTGGTTGTTCTTTACAAATAGCCACGAGTAATTCTACAGTCTGACGAAGTTGAATTTTTTCTAAGTGTATGGTGGTGACAATTGGCAAAGTAATAGCACTAACTACTAACCCGATGATTGAGGGAACAACAGGAATCCACCAACCGTGTAAAAAGGCAACGTAAGCAATTGCCCCTACTGCCGAAGCAGCAATAATAACAATTATTCCCTGCCTTATAGGTGACTTCACCTGCCAACTTAACGCCGCTCCCACAAAGCAGCAAAGCGAAATCAACAAGGAATCCACCCCTTGAGACCAAACCCGTAGCATCGGGCGTCCATGCAGGGCTGCACTCAAAATTTGGCTGCTAATATTAGCGTGGATCGTTACTCCTGCCATTTGTTTGGGGGAACCAAAGATGCTACTGCTGTAGGGTGTTTGAAAGAAGTCTTTGGCGCTCTCAGCGGTTGAGCCAATCAGGACTATGCGATCGCGCACTTTCTCTTGTGGTATCCGATTATGCAACAAATCTGTGAACGAGAAGGTTTGAAACTGTTGTTGAGTGCCGTGATAATTGAGTAAGATTTGATACCCATCATCATCAGCCCGGACATAGCCACCGTCCGACGCTTGAAAAGGAACAATCACTGCTTTCCCTAATTGGATTCGATCGGCATCGTTGGGTCCTCTTTGGGGGGTGATGTAGAGACGTTCTAGATAGCGTAGTGCGAGTTTTAAGCCCAAATTCAAGCGTAATTCACCGTTATCGAGTCGAACTGAAAGCAAGGCACGACGCAGCTTGCCATCTCCATCCAAAACCTGATCGGCAAGACCCACCTGACCCAGTTGCGCTAAAACTGGTGGTGGTGCAACTTGACTACCTACAGCCTTTTCAATACCAATCAAATTCGGAGTCGTTTTAAATAAACTAACTAATTCCTGATAACCTGGTTCTACAGGCAAATCTCGATATAAATCCAGCCCGATCGCTGTAGGTTTGTAGCTTTTTAATCTTTGGATTGCTTGAGCCAAGACTCGATCCGATAAACGAGACTCACCCATTTGCTTAATATCTGGCTCATCAATTGCAATAATGGTAATATAAGGGTCAATTTCGGCTTTGGAACGTGCCTGAAAAAAGCGATCGAGCATCGTCAACTCCATACCCTGTAGTATTCCAGTAAAACGCCCAAGAGTAACTAAACAGGCAACTCCAAGAGCGATGCTGGCAATCCAACCTTTGCCCAAACGTAGTTTTTGGGCATGTCTTCGTGCGCTTTTTCGTGCATCTACCAAAATTTGATTTGCTTGCTTTGCCGCTTGCAGAGCAAATTGTGCTTTTTCTCGTTCAATTTGGCGATCGCGTTTTTCTGCGGCTAAATCGCTTTCAATTTTTCTTTTTGCGAGTTCCTGACTTGCAGCTAAAAAGCGATAATCTAAATCACTAAGTTTTTTATCTTTTGCCCACAAGAGTGCAGTATGCAACGTTATACCTACCAAAAGCTGCGACTCATCCTGCTGTTTTGAAGCAATCCAAGCCTTAAAGTTTTGCCGGTAAGGACGGAGATTGTCCATTTGAAGAGCAACCCATTCTGAGTTAAAGACAGCTTGATAAATCGGGTTTTTTATTTTTAGGTATCCTTGCTGATTGACAATTAAACCTGATAAAAGAAGTTCAATTTGTTCTCGACTGTCATCAGCTGGTACTTCCTCTACCAAAATCTGCTGACATATTCCTAGTATCCGTCCAGAAAAGCGCTCATTGCTCAACAAGCGATCGCGAATTGTCCGCAAATGCTCCGGTTCGTCTTGAAATTCCCACTTATGGATGATGCGTGACCTAACAATACTTTCTATGCAAAATGCTTCAGTTCCAGGGGGAATAGTCAGTCTTTCATTTACTGTATCTTGACTCGAATTCAGAATTAACTGACATAGTTTTTGTGTGAGAAACGGCTGTCCATTTGTCCAAGCTAAGATTTCTTTGACAATTGCTTGAGCATTGCTGCCAAAAAGCTCTAATCCCTTAACTAATGGCTGGACTTCATCTAAATTAAAGCCGTGCAATTCTATGGCTTTACCAATATTAAACGGAGTACGGTTTAAATCTTGAATTAAATCTGATGGTGTTGTTACCCCAAAAATAACAAACGTAATGCGGTTGTATTCTGGATCGATAGCTCGCTGATTATAGCAGAACCGAATTAAGGCAAAAAAGTCATCAACAGAAAAATCAAGGCTCTTGATACTATCAACTTCATCGATAAAAATAAACAGTCTTTTATTGGGAAACTGATCCAACAGTACTTCGGAAATAAATCGGCTCACTCTTTGAAGTAAGGGGATATCTTCATGCTCTTGCCACCAAGCTTTTAAGTTAATTTTTCCTAACAGCTTGAAACCAGACCATAACTCACCAACTACTCCCTTGTACCACTGCTCTGGGGTAATATTTTCACAGCCAACATTTGTCAGATCAACGGAAGCGCATATAAAACCTTGTTCTTGCAAGCGATGCCGAGTTCTTACTAGCAAAGAGGACTTACCCATTTGCCGGGAGTTAAGGACGTAGCAAAACTCTCCCTCCTGCAATGCTTCATAAAGTTGCGAATCAGCTATTCGTTCTACATAACTTGGAGCGTTACTAGTTAGACATCCACCGACTTGGTATTTATAACAGGTCATTTAATTGCTTAATTAATAATTTGACAATCTCCTAGCTGGAAGTTGAAAGCTTAGTATATCCTGGGGTAAAAACTTTAAACGCACATGTTCATGTGCTACTAAATCAGGAATTGATATCTAATATATATCTATTCTACATAAATCTGTTTGTATCGACTTCGATACCTTGACTAAAAGCGTTTATTATTAGCCAGATTTTACGTTTGCTTGCACAAGTGTCACCCTGCATAAAAAAGATATTAAATATAACTTTTTAACACAATATGTCGGTTTTGTCAAGCATTAAGGCGACACCAAACTACAGTTTCTTCAGGGATAAAAATTAAAGAGATTAAATTTTACTTTTTTCTTTAACCAAAACTGCTTGACTCACTTTTCTTACCTTTCTTACCTTTTATATCCTTTCAACACAGATTTTTATCTAGATGCGTCAGCTTAATTTACCTACTTTTCTCACCTTGTATGTCTGGAAATTTACTGTATGATAACTTACAGGGATTAAGAACGGTAAAGAAAAAATCCGTTTTAGCATACTGCCAACGCGCAACGCGTCTCCCCTTCTCCCTTTGGGAGAGGCTAGCGCCAAGGGAGAAGAAATAAATAGCACTACGTCAAACAAGCGAACCTCAACATCCGCGTGAAAGGTAAACACTAGGGCGTGTTTTCATTTTTATAAATCACTCTTATCTACCACTCATCCTTCAAATAACTCTTGGTAACATGTGATGTAAATGCTTTTCCCAATATCAATTTTATCTAATGAAGCTGAAAAATAATTTTTCTGTTTTTTGTAACTTTGTTACTAGATTTGAATGACAAAATTGCAATGTATAAGTTTTCAGACTCTTGTCTGTGGAATGCAATTGAATAACTGATTGTTAAAACTAGGAGTTGGGCTTCGATGGTCTTTACGATCTCAGTCCCTCCAACATGACCTTATTGTTATAGAGGATATTTTTATCAATGATAGAGGTCAAATTGCAGAGAAGGTGTGACCAAAATCGAAAACGTTCAAAGCGACGGTCTATCTACTGTCCGATTGATGGATGCTATCTGCATAGTGTTAGTCCAAAATATTCATTATTTGACAGCATCGATTTGCTGAAGCAAAAAAAAGTCAAAATGGCTAGTCAAACGATTCATCTAACAGGTGAATGGTTAGAAGCATTTTGGTGCGATCGCTGTCAAAAAACCCAGTGGTATCATGTTCAAAAGCCTGATAATTGTACATACAAAGTGTCAGTTGCACCAGCAAAAATATGGCAGCAAGCAGTAGGAGTAGTTCATACCGAAGGTAATCCAACCGTTAGCGAATTTACTCAGAGGAATGCAAGTGGTTCCCCAAATGCAGTAAAAACTTACTATTAACAAGATAAGTAACTAAAATAAACGTTGTTTCGTTAAGAACTTCCTTAGTCATTTGCGTTTTTCAGCAATAACTAAAGAATATTGTACAATCAGATAATTCACATGCAGACTAAAGATTATTCAGAAGAAATAGAGATTCAACAATATTGGCTGATTTTAAAACGTCGCTGGACAGTTGCGGTGACAGTTTTTCTTGCTTCAGTAGGATTATCAGGTTTTGCGATTTTCAAGCAAGGACCTAAATACGAGGCAAGTGGAATGTTACTTTTTAAATCAGATCGAATCTCTTCGCTAACAAAAGCAGGAGAAAAAATCGGCGATCTAGAATCTTTAGTACGTGAGGCTAATCCTTCAACAACGCAAGCTGTAATTGTAAAATCTAAACCTATTTTAAGAGAAGCTATCAATATTGTCGGCATAGTAGATAAAAAAGGTCAACCCATAGAGCCAGAGTCACTTCAAATCAAAGTTGAACCGATTGTTGGCACAGATGTACTGAAAGTTTCTTACATATCAGAAAAACCGGAATTATCAGCATCACTAGTCAATCAGGTGATGCAATCTTATATTCAAAATAATATTCAATCTAATAACTCTCAAGTCTTGGCAGCGGCTGAATTTATTAAACAACAATTACAGTTGTCTCAACAAGAATTAGATCGGGCAGCAGAGGCAGTACGTAAGTTTAAAAACAAAAATAAAATTATCGAGCTTCCACAAGAAGCAAGCGTTGCTATTAACAATATTGCCCAACTAGATGAGCAAATAAATCAATCTAGAGCAATGCTTGCAGATATCAGCGCTCAAGAAGCACAAGTAGGTAATCAATTAAATTTGCAAAGAAAGCAAGCTGTAAAAATTACTTCCCTCAGTCAGATACCTGGTGTACAGGATGCTTTAGGTGAGTTACAGAAAGTGCAAACTAAGCTAGCAACTCAAAGAACAGGTTACACCGACGATCATCCATCTATCATTTCCTTAAAGAATCAAGAAATAAATTTAAATTTGTTATTACAGCAGCGGATCGAACAGGTTACAGGAAGTAAAGAAAACGTTTCCGTTGGCAATTTGCAGATAGGAAAGATTAAGGAAAATCTAGCAACTCAATATTTACAATTACAAGTGCAACGACAGGGTTTAGAGAAAAAATTACAAACTTTGTCTAATATCCGTCGAATTTATCAGCAAAGGTTGGCTATTATGCCAAATTTAGAAAAGCAGCAAGGAGATTTAGAGCGTAAATTGACTGTTGCCCAAACTAACTTCCAAACCCTTGTAACTAGACAAAAAGATATTCAAATAGCAGAAAAGCAAAGTATTGGAAATGCCAGAATAATTGAAGCTGCACAACCTCCGAAAAAACCAATTTTATCTAAAGTCACACTGTTGTTAGCAGTAGGTGGTGTATTTGTCGGTCTGTTATTTGGTGTAAGTGCTGCCTTTTTTGTAGATTTAATTGATAAATCCTTAAAAACAGTTAAGGAAATCGAGATATTTTTTGAGTACAGTTTAGTCGGGCTAATTCCCAAGTTTGAATCAAATAGTAAACCTATTTATCTTAACTTGATGGAAGATGCGATCGCCGATAAATTTATTGTAGGTTCTACTCCTAGCTTAGTGACTCATCAAGCATATCAAATGCTTCAGGCAAACTTAAAATTTATTAGCCATAAAAGAGTCCGCACAATTGTAGTCACGAGTTCTGTGACGGGAGAGGGAAAATCAGAAGTTTGTGCAAATTTATCTGGAGCGTTAGCTCAAGCTGGACGACGAGTTTTACTAGTTGATGCAGATATGCATTCCCCATCGCAACATCAATTGTGGGGTCTAATAAACTCAGTGGGTTTAAGTAACATTATTGTTGGTCAAGATGAATTTCCCCAAGCTGTGCAAGAAGTCACAAAATATTTATCTGTCCTCACAGCGGGAGTCCAACCTCCTAACCCCTTAGCTTTGATTGATTCCGATGGCATGACTTCTTTGATTGATAAATTATCGCAAAGCTATGACTACATCGTGTTTGATACTCCTCCTTTAGTTAACACAGCTGATGCAGCAGTTCTGGGAAAAATGGTGGATGGAGTTTTATTAGTAGCTCAACCTGGTGTTTTAGATTTAGCTAGCGCTACTGCCGCTAAGTCGCTGCTAGATCGTTCGGAAGCGAATATTTTGGGTATTATTGCCAACGGTGTCGATATCAAGCAGGAACCTGACAGCTATCTTTATAACTCCAAACGTCGAGTTGGGCAGAGTGTCGCACAACCTGAAATAGAGATTTCCGACTTGATGTACAAATAAATCGGGCATGGGGTATAGCAAAATTTCCACTCTTTTGTAATAAAGATGACTAAACATAACCTCAATTCAGAATTGCTCTCTAAAAAAAGTGTTGCATTTCGAGAGCGATCGCACTGCATAAGCTGCGGTTCTTCTAAATTACATCCGCTTTGGCAAGGAAAATTTACTTCCGAACCCACTCGCTCTTTTATTGAGAAATGTCACTACAGCGAAGATGTCATCGCACTACTAAAAGAAGAAACTTTTTCTTTAATTAGTTGTGATACCTGTGGTATGGTTTTTCATCAGCGGATTCTCACACCAGAATGGTTAAATTTGTTGTATAGCCAGTGGATTAATGATGCCCAAATTGAACGTATGGAAGCAGAATATCAAACAGATAATAAGCGAGAAATTCTGTTTGAACGTGGACGACGAGATACAAAACATCTTTTACGACTGCGAAAGCTTATAAAATCAAATACAACAGAGCAATTTCGCATTTTAGACTATGGCTGTGGAGATGGAGACTTTTTAGCTTTAGCAAAGCTTTTTGGTTTTAAAGTCTGCGGAATTGATTTCAGCAGTACCCGTCACGAACGAGCTGCAAAAACAGACATCCCTATTTTCAACAACTTGGGAAGCTTAAAGTTTTATGATATGGGTAAAATACAAGCCGTAACACTTTTTCAAGTATTAGAACATCTTGAAGACCCCTTAGCAACTTTAAAGCAAATTGCCAACAAAATGGAAGATAAAGGAATTTTAATTGTTGAAGTTTCTAATTGCCGAGGAATTAGTCAACCAAAAAGTTTTTTAGAGTTTCATGCTGTTCACCCACTTGAACATATTAATGCTTTTACCCCTATCACCTTAAAGAAAATGTGCGAGCAAGCTGGATTTGTTTCTCTTAAACGTATCCCGGCTCATGTGACAACCAGCTTTGTAAATACTCTGCAAACAGAAGGTCTTCGATTTATACAGCCAAATCAAACTCAGCAGTATTTTCGGCTCCAGAAAAGTTCTTGATTACGAGGTAATAATGCTATGTCTATGAGCCCTTTCGTGGCTTTATGTATTAATACTGCTTTGTCATTGAGCGCATTAATTTTATTTTTTTTCTGCCTATTTTTTCTGATTGAATGTATTGCGGCTCTGTTTGAAACGGCTGATGCTGCTGATAAAGATAATTGGCAAGATACCAAAGTTACTGTTTTAGTACCAGCACATAATGAAGAAGTTGTAATTGGTTCAACATTAGAAAAATTGACCCCAGCTTTAAAAAAACAAGACCGCTTGGTAGTCGTTGCGGATAATTGTAATGATGCCACAGCTGAGATAGCCCGTGCAATGGGTGCAACAGTTATTGAGCGTCACGATATTGAGCGCAAAGGTAAAGGATACGCTTTAGATTATGGCTTACAGTTCATTGAGTCAGATCCTCCTGATGTGGTTGTAATAATTGATGCTGATTGTACAGTTTATGAAGATGCGATCGCACAATTAACTCAACGTGCGATCGCTCTTATGCGACCGATTCAAGCTACCTACTTGATGGTAAGACCGAAAAACTCTCAGTCCTCAAAAGACTTTGTTTCTCAATTTTCTATCATCGTCAAGAACCTAGTTCGTCCCCGTGGAACAGCGCGTTTGGGACTGCCCTGCTCGTTGCTGGGTACAGGTATGGCTTTTCCTTGGTCAGTCATTCTTTCTTGTGATTTAGCCAACGATCACCTCGTTGAAGACTTAAAACTAGGCTTGGATTTAACCATAGCTGGACACACACCAGTATTTTGCCAACAAGCAAAAGTAACAGGGTATTTGCCCCAGCAATCGCAAGCTGCAAAAAGTCAAAGAACTCGCTGGGAACACGGTCATTTCCAAAATATGCAGACTTATGTCCCCATTCTGCTCAAAGAAGCAGTGAAGCAAAAAAGGTTTGACTTGTTGCTGAGTGTTCTAGATTTGTGTGTACCACCTCTATCTTTGCTTGTTATTATCTGGTTAGTACTAATGATCGTTTCTCTGCTGTTTGCAATTTTCACAACATCATGGATAGCAGCAGCAATTGTCGCTACAGCGGGATTTTGTTTCTTGATGGCAATTCTTATCGCTTGGGCTAAATTCGCTCGTCAAGACTTACCTCTACACGAACTTTTAACCATTCCTTTTTACGTTTTATGGAAGATACCAGTTTATCTTCAATTTTTAGTAAAACCTCAAAGCGTGTGGGTTCGTACAGAAAGAGATAAGACCTCGTAAAACTTTTTCGTCAAATTCATCTGTCTTTTTTTATGTTTCAACCGTGAAAAAGAAAAGTCAAAATAAATCTTTAAGACTTGCCGAGAAAGGTTTTATCGTTTTAGGCTTAAGTTTCTTCTCAGGAATCTTTGGTGTACATTCTCTAGGTCTTGTGCTTCCACAAGCCGTTGTCACATTAATCATATTTCTTGTTTGGGGAATGTCAAGCATTCTCATTTGCGTCTTCTGGAAAAGCACAATAATCACAGTCAGTCAAAACATCTTCATCTGTATATTAACTGCATTAGCATTTCTCTCGTTTAGCTGGTCAGAATTTCCAGATGTTACGTTATTTAATGCCAGAGATATCTTAATGATGACTTCGTTTAGCTTATATTTTGCTATACGATTTAGCTTGAAAGAGCAGGTACAACTTGTTGCTTATACTTTCTTTTTAGGAAGTATTATTAGTATAATTTTTGCCCTTGGATACCCAAATATTGGCATACATGGAGCGGATGGACTCGTAGAACATCTAGGAACATGGAAAGGAATATACGGGCACAAAAATCATCTGGGAAGCATGATGGTTTTAAGTTCATTCACATTTTTTTTACTCCCAAAAGAAAACTCAAATTTATATAAATGGGCTGGGTTGATTTTTTCGGTAATCTTAATGGAACTTTCAACTTCAAAAACTTCTCTTGTTCTCTCTTTTGTGCTTATATTAATAATAATTTTATATAAAAACTTTCGCTGGCAGGGAAAAATAAGCGTAGTTTTCACAAATATTGGAATTCTGATTCTGGGATGTGTCGCTGTATTAGTTTTAACTTATTGGATTGAACTGTTAACTGGTTTAGGAAGAGACCCAAGTTTAACTGGACGAACGCCCATATGGGGTTATGCACTAACTAGATTAATGGAAAGACCATTATTAGGTTATGGGCGTGGTGCATTTTGGGCACCTAATAGTCAGTATGCAGTTGAAGCCGGTCAAGCAATATCGTCTGGCTGGATTGCACCTCACGCCCACAATGGCTTTGTTGATTTAGCACTTGATGTTGGCTTAATTGGCTTATCACTTTTTTTAATTAGTTATTTCACAGTTTTTCTTCGAGCATTAAAACAAGCTTATGTAACTAAAAATCCAGAAGAAATTTGGCCATTAGTTTATCTTACCTTTCTAGCAATGAATAATGTAACAGAAAGTTGTTTGCTGTATGGTGCTAACCTGTATTGGGTTTTGTTTACCACAGTTGTTTTTACTCGAAATCAAAAAAGCAACCTGCATACAACATAATAAACGAATTTTAACAGGAGGTTTTACATTGCAGTCTATTGGAATTGTCGTCATCGGACGCAACGAAGGAAATCGTCTTCAAGAGTGCTTGCTATCAGTAATCAAAGAAGCAAGAATCGTAGTCTACGTTGATTCCGGTTCCACAGATAATAGTGTGGTACTAGCGAAATCTCTTGGTGTCCATGTAGTAGAACTTGATTTATCTATTCCGTTCACCGCTGCCCGTGCTAGAAATAAAGGATTTGAATATTTAGTACAAGTCAAACCAGATATTGAATTTGTCCAATTTGTAGATGGAGATTGTCGAATTGTTGAGGGATGGTTGAAAAGTGCAATACATGAATTAAATACTCAATCTGACGTAGTTGTAGTTTGTGGTCGGCGTCGGGAAGAATTCCCAAATAATTCTATATATAACCGCTTGTGCGATATAGAATGGGATACTCCTGTTGGTGAAGCACTCATTTGTGGTGGTGACTCGATGATGAGGGTAACTGCCTTAAAAAAAGTAGGAGGCTTCAATCCGACATTGATTGCCGGTGAAGAACCAGAACTGTGTGTGCGATTGCGTCAAGCTGGTGGTAAAATTTGGCGTATCGATGCAGAGATGACATTGCATAATGCCCAAATCACTCGTTTTAGACAGTGGTGGAAGCGGGAAATTCGCAATGGTCATGCTTATGCTGAGGGTGCTTGGCTACATGGTCGCAGTCCGGAACGTCACTGGGTAAGAGAAAGTTTGCGAAGTTGGTTTTGGGGTTTGTTTTTGCCTTTGTTGGCGATCGCCTGTATATTGCCAACTCAAGGATTCAGCATACTCTTATTATTTATGGCTTATGCTTCATTAGCTTATCGCGTCTATCGCTTTACACTCAAACGTGGATATCAATCAACAGATGCTATTCTTTATAGTCTGTTTTGTGTGTTAGAAAAATTTCCCAAAGTACAAGGTCAAATCAAGTTTCATATTTCTCGGTTGTTCAAACAACAGCGCACGATTATGGAATACAAAAGTGCGACTTCAGCTTAAGGTTGAGCGCTCTTCTCGCTCACTACATATACATAAAGGAAAAATAGTATTAATGGCAACTAAATTAAAATCAGCAGTAATTGGGACAGGGGCAATTTCTAAAGAGCATTTAAGTTTTTTGGCGTCATGCGATCGCGCACATTTGAAGAGTGTTTGTGACCTTTCAAAAGCGTCTGCTTCTTATGCAGCAGAACGATTTGGCGCTGACTCAATTTACACCGACTATCGCCAAATGTTAGATGAAATCAAGCCTGATGTTGTACACATTCTCACTCCACCTCATACCCACAAACTAATTGCATCATACTGCTTAGAAGCCGGCGCACACGTATTTTGTGAAAAGCCGATTGCACCTACCTACGATGAATTTCAAGAACTTTGGGCTTTAGCGAAATCTCATAACCGCTGGCTGATTGAAAACCAAAATTACTGCTTTAATGAAACAATCCTCGCAATTGAAAAATTAGTTGCAGATGGCGTTCTCGGTGAAATACAAGAAGTTTCAGTCAGAATAGCGCTTCCTGTTCGCGATGGTGGAGTATTCGCAGACGAAAACTTACCTAATCCAATTCATAAAATGCCCGCAGGAGTGATTCATGATTTCATTACCCATTTGTGTTCCTTGATAGTGCGCTTTATACCCGAATTCGACCGCGTTAGTGCTGCATGGAGCAATCACGGTGGTGGAGATTTATTTAAGTATGACGATCTTGATGCGATCGCCATCGCCGGTTCTAGTCACGCTCGCATTCGATTCAGCGCTCACACCTCACCCAAAGCTTTCAACGTCATAGTGCGCGGTTCCAAAGGTTATGCCGAAACTGATTTGTTTCAACCTTACCTGCGTTGTGTCATTCCCCGCGCTGGTGAACTGCTATCTCCCCTAATAAATCATTTTGTCAACGGTTGCGATTTGGTTGGAGCATCATTTACTAACTTTCGTAACAAGATTATGCAAAAAACACCTTATGAAGGAATGCATCGGCTTTTAGACCAAACTTATGCAGCACTAATTGATGGTAAAGCACCACCAATCAGTTTTGCAGATATGGAACGGACAAATAGATTAGTTAATGCCCTACTATCGGAGGCGAATCGAGTATGAAGTTATTAATAACAGGTGCGTCCGGTTTCTTAGGAAAGTACGTAGTTGCCGAAGCACTGCGACAAGGACATCAAGTCCGTGCAGTTGTGCGACCATCTAGTAATGAAAAGCACTTAACTTGGCACAATCACCCAAATATAGAGCTAATCCGTTTAGATTTGCGCCGCAAAGATGGTATTGTCGATGCTGTCCGGGGGACGGATGCAGTCATTCATCTGGCTGCCGCTAAAGAAGGTGACTTTTACACGCGATTTGCGGGCACAGTCATTGCTACCGAAAACTTGCTTGATGCGATGATTGCCGCTGGTGTGTTGCGACTAGTTGATATTAGTACCTTTTCGGTGTATGACTATCAGGGCATTTCATCTGGCACAACAATTACCGAAGATTCACTGATTGAAAGTAATCCGCTTGAGCGAGATGAATACGCTCAAACCAAGCTGCTGCAAGAACAACTTGTGCGCGAGTTTGAGCAGAATCACTCGGCACAAGTGACGATTGTCCGTCCCGGATTAATTTACGGACGAGATAACCTCTGGAGTAGTTTGCTTGGGGGTAAATTGACAGACAACCTGTGGTTGCGAATCGGTGGTTATGCAACAATGCCATTGACATATGTCGAAAACTGTGCAGAAGCAATTGTTACTGCTGTATGCGATGAAGCGATCGCTCAAACTTTGAATATCGTTGATGACAACTTACCCACCCAGAGAGGCTATGTTAAGAAACTCAAGCAACATCAAGTTTCTATACCCCGTCTGATTCCTGTCAATTGGACACTCATACGCTTCATAGCCTGGATTATGTGGACATACAACCAACGAGTATTAAAGGGAAAAGCAAGGCTACCTGGCATCTTTATTCCCAGAGTGCTAGATGCCAGATTTAAGCATTTTCGCTTCAGCAACCAAAGTGCAAAACAAATTTTAAATTGGCAGCCGAGATATTCACTCGACACCGCACTAGAGCGCAGTTGTAACAATGTCGAATTGTTAGAAGCATCTTCTAACACACCTGCTTTGCAACCATTGGGAAGCTGAATGTATGGATCTCAAAGCCTCATCGACAACTTCAGTCATTAAGTCACCCAAAGTCCATTTCTATTTTGTCGATGCGCTACGTGGCATTGCAGCCTTATGGGTAATTTTGTTTCATGCTCCCTTAGACGGGCGTCTTGATCTATTAACCAGCGTCTTACCCGACTGGTTTGTAGCTGTCGTCTTTGACTGGGGTAGCTTTGGTGTACCCATCTTCTTTGTCCTCAGCGGTTTTGTGATTGCACATTCGCTACGTAAGGCTCGTATTAACTTAGCCTATTTTGGACGTTTCAGTCTGCGTCGTTTTGCCCGACTCACTCCACCATATTACGTCTCAATAGTCGTAACTTTAGGTTTTTTACTTTTATCTTCGTATGTCAAAGGTGAGGCGTTTGCCCCAGGTAAACAGCCTCTATCTTTTCAGAGGTTGTTAGCACATCTATTCTATTTACAAGACATTTTTCGACTCGGACACATCAACGAAGTTTACTGGACATTATCTATAGAAATACAGTTCTATTTAGTCTTTTGTGCGCTATTAGGACTAGCACAGTGGCTTAATTATTCGCGAAATTTGCGCTTTAGTCGAGCAATTGTGTTTGTTCCTGTTGCCCTAGCCGCCGCTCTCTTTCCTATGGGTGTGTTTGAAAATACTGGCAGATCAATCATATTTTTACCGTTATGGTACGCATTTCTGCTAGGGGTCTTTGCCTATTGGTCATGGCGCGATAAGTTAAAGCCAATCTACTTTTACTTTTATTCGGCGCTTTTGCTGACTGCTGGAGCTATAAATTCAACAACATTTTCAATCGTCTCTGCGATTGTCGCCATACTCCTATTACAAGTCGGACGAGCCAATTACATGGAAGTTTGGTTAAAGTGGCGATGGCTACAATTTCTCGGTCATATTTCTTACAGTCTGTATCTGACCCATACTCCCATCTATGGAGCAGTATTTTTCCTGGGGATTAAGCTGCTTAACCGTAATGCTTTAAGCGAAGCGTTTTGCTTACTACTAGGAATCTTTGTGAGTGTCGGCTTTGCCGCTCTGATGTGGCAATTGGTAGAGAAACCATCTATCCGCTTGAGTCAAAAAATCAAGCTTGTGTAGAGACGTGACAATGGAACGTCTGTACTTATATCAGGTTCGATAGTTTTTTCCTATTACCCATTACCAATTAATCTTTAGTTTATCTATGCGTATTGCCTACCTAACTGGAGAATATCCGAGAGCGACAGATACTTTCATCTCTAGAGAAGTAACAACTTTGCGGCAAATGGGTGTGGACGTACACACGTTTTCGGTTCGCTGTCCAGGGGATGAACACATGGTTGGAGTGGAACAGAAACAAGAACGCGATCGCACTTTCTACATTCTTCAAAACAATCTCATCAACCTACTGCTAGCGCACCTCAGCTTACTGCTTGCTTCTCCCAAAAGATATCTACAAACAATCAAGCTTGCATGGTCAACCAGCCAACCAGGATTTTTGGGTTTTTTGTATCAATTGTTCTACTTTATCGAAGCGGGTATTCTTGCTCAACAAATCAAACAAAGGCAGATAGTACATTTACATAACCACATTGCCGAAGCTAGTGGGACTGTGGCGATGTTAGCTGCTTCCATTGGGGGTTTTACATATAGCTTTACTTTGCACGGACCGTATATATTTATGAGAGGGTATCAATGGCGACTAGACGAAAAGATTAGGCGATCGCTATTTGTTTCTTGTATTAGCAACTATGCACGCAGTCAAGGAATGATATTTGCACCTATTGAAAAGTGGAATCAAATGCATATCATTCATTGCGGTATTGACCCAGCTTTATTTGATGTTGTTTCTCACAACATGCACTCCAAACGCTTGCTTTTTGTCGGACGATTGGCTGTAGCAAAAGGTTTACCAATCTTACTAGAAAGTTTGGCAATCTTAAAACAAACACATCCAGATATTCTCTTAACAGTTGTCGGTGACGGTCCCGACCGAGAAAAGTTGAAACAAATAACTACTCAATGGGAATTAACTGAAAATGTAAATTACGTCGGTTATAAATCCCAAACTGAAGTACGCGAATATTTTCAGCAAACCGATATTTTTGTGATGTCCAGCTTTGCAGAAGGAATACCAGTAGTGTTGATGGAAGCAATGGCAGCAGGTGTACCAGTAGTAGCTACTCAAATTGCTGGAGTCAGCGAGTTAGTAGAAAATAACGTGAACGGTTATTTAGTTCCACCCGCAGATGCTATTTCCTTAGTTAATTGCATCGAAAAATTGCTGACTGACTATAAACTTCGCGCAGCATTTGGCATAGCAGGTAGAGCCAAAGTAGAGAAAGATTTCAACATACATTATGAAGTTGCACGGCTGCATTCTCTAATGACAAGTTCATTAAAAGGAAAAATCGAATCTATTCGTCCCGATTATCAAGAAAACTTGCTTTTATTAACCAAACAAGAGGTAGTAAAAAATTGAAACCATTAATAATCTTACAATTTTTTTTTATTAAGTATGGTCATTTTGTGCTTTCAGATGGGCATCATTTGCTCTACAAAATTGATAAATCTTGTTAGGTTAATTTGAAAATATACATGATTAGTCACTGGAAAAATTGATAATTATATAAAACTATCACCCATTCCCCATTCCCCACTCCCCACTCCCCACTCCCCATTTCCAAATGTCATCTTTAAAAAGGCTAGCCATCCGTGGCGCAATCTGGACAATTATTGGTTTCGGAGGTATTCAAATCCTCCGGTTTGGCAATAATTTGATTTTGACTCGCTTGTTAAAACCAGAATATTTTGGTTTGATGGCTTTAGTAACTACCTTGAGAGTTGGTTTAGAACTCTTTTCGGACATTGGTATTGCTCAAAATATAATTAATAGTAAACGAGGTGACGATCCTGTTTTCTTAAATACTGCTTGGACTTTACAAATAATTCGTGGTGTAGTCATTTGGATTGTTTGCTTACTTCTTAGCTTTCCCGCTGCAAAATTCTATAACGATGAACGTCTAGTATTGTTAATTCCTATTGCTATATTTTTCTGTGTTGTTGACGGATTTAGTTCTACTAACGTACATACTCTCCATCGTCGCATGGAACTGGGTAAGCTTTCTTTATATGAATTAGCGTTGCAAGCTTGTTATTTGTCTACATTATGTATATTAGTTTGGTTCTATCCAAATATCTGGACTTTAGCTATTGGCTCGGTGGTGGGACCAATATACAAATTAGTTAGTAGCTATTGGTTAATACCAAAATCTACTCACCGTTTTACATGGGAACCGGAAGCTGTCAAAGAAATTCTCTCCTTCGGTAGATGGATGTTTATCGCATCCACACTGATGTTTGCTGCTGAACAAGCCGATCGCCTAGTTTTAGCTAAAATTCTCTCATTTAAAATGTTAGGCGTTTACACAGTAGCTTATACCTTAGCAAGCATACCCAGAGAAGTTATTAAACAACTTAGCTATAAAGTCATTTTTCCGACAATTTCCCAGCAAGCTGACTTACCAAGAGCAACTTTAAGAGAGAAAATTATTCGCCAACGACGGTTGATATTGTTAGGAACTGCGATTGGATTAGCATTTCTGACTACAATTGGCGATTTCCTTGTCGCTGTCCTGTACGACGAAAGATATGCTGATGCGACTTGGATGATGCCAATTTTGTGCAGTGGCATTTGGTTTTCTCTGTTATTTTATACTATCAGTCCTGCTCTTTTAGCTATTAGCAAACCTTTATATTCAGCGCAAAGTAATTTTGCTCGATTTGGCATTATTCTTCTGGGTGTACCTCTGGCATATTACAGCTTTGGAACATTAGGAGCAATTATCGTGATTGCATTCAGCGATTTACCTTTGTACATAGTCAATCTTTATGGACTCTGGCAAGAAAAACTTTTTTGTTTTACTCAAGACGTTCAAGCCACTGTTTTTTTTATGGTCGTACTTACTTTATGTTTATTAACTCGCTATAGTTTAGGGTTTGGACTACCAATTCAATCATTACTTTAGCTAATACAAAAATCATGAGTCTTTTTCTGATTTGTCTGTGGTGCGTCTGGTATCTGAGGCTCATTAATACTTCAATTTTGACACAATTATAATCAGGAGAATGTCTTGAAATATCACATAGCTTTAAATACTCCATCTGACTTAGAAGCTATTGCCCAAAATGCTCAATCAGGAAAATGTCCCTCACACATAATGTGGGAAATGAGTCAGCTTTTAGGGGCAAAAGTTCATCAACCGACAGCAGATTTAGTTTTGCCCACAGATAAAATGCTTGCCAAAATTGTAGGTCGTCCCCAACACTGGGCTTTAGCACGCAAGCTATCCTTGCAGCTTCAGGAGGATGATGTCATATATTGTGATGGCGAAGACCTGGGTTTTACAATTGCTACGCTTTGTGGTGCTAAACACAATCGACCTAAAATTGTTGTATTTATTCACAATATCAACCGACCTCGTGGTCGTTTAGCGTCGAAGCTGTTTGACGTAGCAAATCGGATTGATTTATTTGTGACAGGTTTTACTTCGCAAGCTGAATTTCTTCGCAACTACTTAGGCTTACCAGAGAACCGTATTTATCTACTTTCGTCACCACCTATAGACACATCCTTCTTTACACCCGGACTTTCCTCACATAAAAAGTTGCGTCCGGTGATTGCAAGTGGAGGTATGGAAAAGCGAGATTATCGAACTTTGGCTGCTGCTACTGAAGATTTGAATGTTGATGTGAAGATTTGCGCTTTTTCTCGTAACGCGATCGCACAAAAAAAGACATTCCCGAAAATCATACCCAATAACATGTCACATGGCTTTTATGACTGGTGTGAATTGGTGCAGCTTTATCGCGATTCCGACTTAGTTGTCATCACTATGTTTGAGAATAACTATCAAGCCGGACTGACCACAATGTTTGAAGCGATGGCTTGTCGGCGACCTGTAGTCATAACTCGTTCGTCGGGAATTATTGGTGAACTGATTAATTCGGGTATCGTTACTGGTGTTAATACCGGCGATTCTAATGGGTTAAAGCAAACAATTGTCAAGCTCTTAAACGAACCTCAAAAAACTGAAATCCAGGCACAGCGAGGTTATGAACTGGTACTTAACCAATTTAATCATAATAGTTTCAATCAAGCTTTGGTTTCAAAACTACTTTCTACATTTGAGAGTGTAAACAACCGCTCATTTTCTTTGCCATCAACTCCAAAGAAAAGATGAAAAAGAGGGGGAAAGGGTTCCCCCTCTTCATGAATCCGCATAAGATTTGCGTACTTCAGAAAAATCTTAAGTAGTAGAAAACTGAAAGCTGTCATGAGTGTAATTCCAAAAAATCCCAGGTATCCAATGAGAATAAATATTTGTGGTGTCAGAATTGACCGATACAGTTTTGACGAAGTGGTGAAACGCATTATAGAATATGCCATTGACAACAAAGAGCCAGAGTACGTTGTAACTCCTAATGCACAACATATTTTGACTCTACAGAAAGATACTCGTTTTCAAGAAATTTATCGTCAAGCTTTTTTAGTAGTACCAGACGGAGTTTCCTTGCTATGGGCAGCTAAATTTTTGCAGACACCTCTAAAAGGTAGGGTTAATGGTACAGATTTATTTGAACAGTTGTGTGCGATCGCCGCAGAGAAAGACCTGAAAATATTTTTACTAGGAGGTCGTCCTGGAGCTGCACAAAAAGCAAAAGAAATCCTTCAGTTAAGACATCCAAACCTGAAAGTTGTAGGTACTCACTGTCCCCCTTACGGTTTTGAGTCAAAGCCAAAAGAACTGGCACTGATAAACTCTAAAATTCAGTCAGCAAAACCTCACATTCTCTTTGTTGGGTTGGGTGCTCCTAAGCAAGAATACTGGATTTATAGTAATTATCAGGAACTGAAAGTACCAATTTCAATTGGGATTGGGGTGAGCTTTGAACTAGTCGCCAACATGGTGAAACGGGCACCAACTTTAATGCAAAAATCTGGTCTAGAATGGTTCTTTCGCTTGCTTGTTGAGCCTCAACGTTTATGGAAGCGCTACATCGTAGGTAATCCTCTCTTCATCTGGCTGGTGCTCAGGCAAAAAATAGGATTGTCCAAGTATGAATGAGAAATTTTACCCATTACTAACCTGAGAATTTTTAGTAGTGGTGTATATATACAACTGACAAAGTTGTCTCTTTTAAATTCTATTATTTGAGATATAAAAAATATGAAAATATGAGTGTTAACATTCCGGTGTTATGGTATTGAATTTAGGATTGAACGATGTTTAATCGCCATTTAATAATACATAATACCGAATGGCGTTCACTCGTAGAGACTCAAAAATCTATTGAACGGTAAAAATACAATGGCAAGAAAAAATATGTTTTCCAAATTTATACCAGCTGTAAATTTGCAACCAGACTTAAGGTCAGCAAGAGGCACAAGAATACAGAAAGGATTATCTATAAGATTAATCAGGGTAGTAACACTTATCTTGCTAGATATCATTTCTGTAAGCTTGGCATGGAACTTCGCTGTATTTAATGGAACTCCATTGCAATCTCCTTGGACACAAAACAGGTCTTTTTTATTGTTAGTTATTACAGTTGAAATAGGCGTGATTGCAGTTAAAGGACTTTATCACCCAGGTAAACATCGCCGTAATTATCTTGGTCTTATTCAAGCAATATCCCTGTCAGAATGTTTACTTTTGCTAGTTGCTTTTCTCTACGAACCAGAGACTTATGTTTCCCGCTCAACTTTTTTAATCTTTTGGGTTTTCTCTATAGCATTAGTCTGTCTATCTCGGTTATGGATTGATGTTGCGATTAAAGTAGTTCGTGAAAAAGGAGCAGTTCGTTATCCTGTTTTTCTGATCACTGATGCAGAAGATAAACAACAACATATTCAGTTAATAGAAAAAGAAAAATGCTACGCTGTACAAGGAATATCTGACTCTAGCTGTCTAGATAGATCCAACAGAAAAGCAACATTTGAATATCTTCGCAAAGAAGGTATAGTCGAAGCTTTTGTTTCTTGGAGTGCAATCAAGAATCGTTTATATGTTTGCTGGCATTTTCATAGTGCCGGCATTATTCTACAAATACTCCCAACAAAAAATGAAGTTCATCATCCAAAATCGGTTTTTTGGATGATAGGTGAAACTCCCTGTCTGACAATTCCAGCACCAATTATTACAGGCAGTGATTTTTGGGTAAAGCGATGTTTTGACCTTGTCTGTTCGATTATTCTGATAACGTTACTGTCACCAATCTATTTGTTTATTGCCATACTAATTAAGCTTGATTCTCCCGGTCCAATTTTCTTCAAACAAAATAGAATTGGTCTGCATTGTAAAAAATTCAAAATGTGGAAATTCCGGACAATGGTAGTAAATGCGGAAAAGTTACAAGCAGACTTAGAAGCCAAGAATGAGATTAAGGATGGTGTTTTATTTAAACTCAAAAATGATCCTCGCGTCACACGAGTTGGTAAATTTCTACGTAGTTACAGTTTGGACGAATTGCCGCAACTGTTTAATGTTTTACTTGGAGAAATGAGTTTAGTTGGTCCGCGTCCTCTTCCTCTGCGAGATGTAGAGAAGTTTCAAACTATGCATTTTATCCGACAAGAAGTTTTGCCCGGTATCACTGGATTGTGGCAAGTTTCTGGTCGTTCGGATATCGAAAATTTTGAAGAAGGAGTGAAATTAGATATTACTTACATTGAGAATTGGGCACTTTGGCTCGATCTGAAAATTTTGCTGAAAACTATTAGGGTTGTGCTGCAAAAGACAGGCGCCTATTAAAGGAGAGGGGGGGATGCGGGGATGGGGAGATGGGGAGATGGGGAGACAAGGAGACAAGGAGATGGGGAGACAAGGAGATGGGGAGAAAGAATTGTCCCCTTGTCAAGAGTGTCTCCCTTGTCTCCCTTGTCTCCCTTGTCTCCTTGTCTCCTTGTCTCCTTGTCCCCTTGTCAAGAGTGTCCCCTTGTCCCCTTGTCAAGAGTGTCTCCCTTGTCTCCCTTGTCAAGAGTGTCTCTTTCTTCAATTTAGGATTGCTATATTCCAACTTGACAGATACGAACAAAGGTTCTGTTGATTGTGTAGATTATTAGGCAACATATTAATCAAAAGGAGATGGGGAGACAAGGAGATGGGGAGAAAGAATTGTCCCCTTGTCTCCCTTGTCTCCCTTGTCTCCCTTGTCTCCCTTGTCTCCTTGTCCCCTTGTCCCCTTGTCCCCTTGTCAAGAGTGTCTCCCTTGTCTCCCTTGTCAAGAGTGTCTCTTTCTTCAATTTAGGATTGCTATATTCCAACTTGACAGATACGAACAAAGGTTCTGTTGATTGTGTAGATTATTAGGCAATATATTAATCAAGCTGAAAACTTTTGAAACTCTTAGTACCGATTTAAATCAATGAGTAAGAATAAAACTGATTCATTATTAGCAGTTCCATGTGGGAGTTTAGAGATTTCTGAATTATCACCGAATACTACGACGGATGTTATTAGTCAATCCATCGAGTTTTCTTTAGTGATTCCAACTTACAAAGAACGTGACAATATCGAGAAGATTGTCACGATATTGAGTCAGGTGCTTGATGAGTTTATACCACAAGACTACGAACTGATTGTGGTAGACGATGACAGTCCAGACCGCACTTGGGAGGTAGCACAATCACTTATGGGTGAATACCCCCAATTGCGGGTGATGCGACGGCAACAGGAAAAAGGATTGTCCTCGGCAGTAATTCGTGGGTGGCAGGCAGCAAGGGGGAATGTGTTAGGAGTAATTGATGGGGATTTGCAGCATCCTCCAGAAGTGTTGACGCAACTTTTACGTGGCATTCAACAGGGAGCAGACTTGGCAGTAGCCAGCCGAAATGTGGAAGGAGGTGGGGTCAGTAGTTGGAGTGTCGTCAGGCGTTTCTTGTCCCGTGGCGCTCAAGTGTTGGGATTGATTATTCTACCAAGTGTACTGGGCAGGATTTCCGATCCGATGAGTGGTTATTTTATGGTGCGTCGGAGTGCGCTGTCTGGTGTAACACTTAATCCAGTAGGATACAAAATTCTCTTGGAGGTAGTTGGGCGGGGAAGAGTGCGCTCGATTGCCGAAGTAGGTTATGTATTTTGCGAGCGCAAGCAAGGTGAAAGCAAAGTCACATGGAAGCAATATGTAGACTACATACGTCACTTATTGCGGTTGAGGCTGGCGACAGGACGAGTCAAACAATTCAGTCAAAAAATCGATTTTCCCATTGGTCGGTTCCTCCGCTTTGGATTGGTGGGACTGAGTGGAGTATTTGTGGATATGGCAGTGCTTTACTTGTTGAGCGATCCAACAACCCTAGCTTGGGCTTTGACTCGCAGCAAAATCATTGCTGGTGAAATTGCGATTTTCAACAATTTTTTATGGAATGATGCCTGGACTTTTGCTGATGTCAGCATGAAGCAGCAGAAATCGAGTCAACGCCTGAAGCGCTTTTTAAAATTCAACATAATTTGCCTCGCTGGTTTGGTGTTGAATGTGCTGGTGTTGAATCTGGTATTTAATTTCCTCATTCCTAATCGCTACATCGCTAACTTAATTGCGATTGCAATTGCTACTATCTGGAATTTTTGGGTTAACCTCAAACTTAGCTGGCGCGTGACAGAAGAGAAAAACTAGACACAAGAATTTATGACTGCGAAAGTGGATAAATTACAAAAATAAATCTGATTAAAATTAACACAAATTAATTTGGCGGCAAGCAACATTAAATTTGCCGTAGAGCAAATTATCAATAAAATTTATCCCTTTGACAATGGCTCATTTAACCAATTAGTAATAATTTCCCAGGATGAAAAAAGAATTGTCACGTAAATGGTCTATTTCTCGAAATTGGTTATGCTTTTTCAGCATCATCCTATTAGTAATTGGTGTATTTTACCGCTTCGTGAATCTTGACAAAAAAATTTATTGGGGTGATGAAGTTTTCACATCATTACGCATATCTGGTTATACAGTTCCAGAAATGGATCGGCAGTTACGTAATGGTCGTTTGATAAGCATAGAAGATTTGCAGAAATACCAGTATCCTAATCTGGAAAAAAAGACAATTGATACAATTAAAGGCTTGGCATCAGAAGAGTCGCAGGTTGTGCCGCTATATTTCGTGATACTCCGGTTTTGGGTAGAGTGGTTTGGCAATTCTGTCGCAGTGACTAGAAGTTTTTCGGCATTCATTAGTCTGCTTACCTTTCCTTGTCTTTATTGGCTATGCCAAGTTTTATTCGAGTCTTCACTTATAGGGTGGATAGCGATCGCGTTCGTAGCCATTTCACCTGTTCACGTCCTATATGCACAAGAAGCACGAGCGTACAGTTTATGGATAGTAGCCATCTTAATATCGAGCGCAACACTGCTGCGAGCTATGCGGTTTAAAACAAAATTTGCTTGGCTCATTTATGCAGCAACATTGTCACTAGGATTTTATAGTCAATTATTTTTTGGCTTTGTTGCCCTTGGACAGGGAATATATGTAGTCGCGATCGAAGGCTTCCGGTTGACTAAAATATTAATCTCTTACCTGCTTTCATTGCTTGCGGGGTTTGTGATTTTCCTACCTTGGGTTTTTGTGATGATTACCAACCCTGCTCCACAAACAGTAAGTTGGACGGATACTAAACAAACATTCTTCGCTTCAGCTACCAGGTGGGCTGGTATCGTTAGTCGTGGGTTTCTTGATTTAGGTGTTGCCCCAGGTGAATCAGGAAAACTTAAGATTGCCTTAATTCCTTTTATTTTAATTATTTTCGCTCTAACGATCTACTCAATTTATGTTCTCTGCCGAAGAACAGATAAACGAGTTTGGTTATTTGTCTTAACCTTGAGTGGGTCTGTAGCGCTTCCCCTAATGCTGGTAGATTTTGTCTTGGAAAAGCGATACGGTACTACTCGATATATACTTCCCTCTATTTTAGGTATACAGTTAGCTGTTGCTTACCTATTTACCACTAAAATCACATCTATTTATACTAGTGTTTGGCAAAAAAAGCTCTGGTCATTTTTAGCGTTTATGGTAATTATTAGCGGAGTATTATCTTGTACCCTCATGTCTCAATCCCGGATGTGGTGGAACAAAGTTCCTGAGATAAACCAACAATATCCCCAAGTTGCTGATATTATTGTTAAAGCTAATAAACCGCTTTTAATTAGTGATGCTAACATAATTCAACTACAAGTACTTGGTCACCTAGTTGAGCCAAAAGTGCGGTTTCAATTTGTAGCTAAAGGTCAGATACCAAAGATTACTTATGGATTTACTGATGTATTCTTATTCGATTCCTCTGACTTTTTAAAAGCTGGAGTTGAGAAAGTTTATAATTCCAAGTTAGAGCAGATAGACAAGTTACTCTGGAAAATAAGGCTACCCACTTAAGGGCAATATCCTTAAGCTCATCCCAAGCAGCGTGACTGCGTGGGATGAAAGCATTAATATCCTTGACCGCCAAAAAATCAAACTTTTACCAGAAGCCACCTGCTTGAAAGACTGAATATCATATTCGTCAATTTTTTAAAATCTTCCTTAAGATATATTTTATAAATTCGGCTTCAGATGTATAGTTACAAAACGGAGAAAAGTATACGTAAATCTACTTAATGAATCTTTAACCGTGGAACAACTCCTCAAAAACATAGGAAGAATTCTACAGCACAAGCCTCTGGATTCGATTCAGCAGTTTGTGCTTTGTCAATCGTGGCAAGGAAAGACTTACAGCGAAATGGCAAAGGAATCGGGCTATGGTAGCGATTATATCAAGCAAGTTGGCTCACAGTTATGGCTAGAGCTTTCAGAGGCTTTGGGGGAGAAGGTAACAAAAAAAAATCTGTATATCGTATTGAGTAAATTAGACCAAGACGAAATTCCTCAAGAGGAGAAGCAACCCCAACAAAAATTTACAGAAGATATCAAGGCAGAAAAAACTTCTCCTCCTTTAGTCACAGTCAGTGAAATAAAGTTTCCTAACGGTCCTATGCCGCTGGATTCTTATCTTTACATCAATCGCCCTCCCCTTGAAGAAGTTGTTTGTAGCGAAATTATGCAACCAGGTTGCTTAATGCGAATTAAAGCACCTAGAAAGACAGGGAAAAGTTCGCTGCTGAACCGGATTATTGCTCACGCTAAGGGGCAGGGTTATCAAGCTGTTTCTTTGGACTTTCAGGAAGCTGATGAAGCTGTTTTTGTTTCACTAGATAAATTTTTACGTTGGTTCTGCATTAATATCACCAGGCAGTTGAACCTCGCTTTGAATTTGGATGATTATTGGGATGCAGAAATGGGCAGCAAGGTAAGCTGCAAAATATATTTTGAAGCCTATCTGCTAGAGCAAATTGATAGTCCGATAGTCTTGGCTTTGAATGAAGTCAATTTAGTTTTTGAACATCCTAATATTGCCCATGACTTTTTGCCAATGTTGCGATTTTGGCACGAACAGTCAAAGCAAGATAAGACTTGGCAAAAACTGCGGTTAGTGGTGGTTCATACAACAGAAATATATATCCCGCTCAAGCTGAACCAATCTCCTTTTAATGTTGGGGTAACTGTTGCATTACCTCCGTTTAGTTTGAAGCAGGTACAGAATTTAGCAGAGCGCTATGGACTGTCTTGGGCAGCTTCAGAGGAAGGAGCGCAACGTTTGACAGCTCTACAAGCAATGGTGGGAGGACATCCATATCTGACGAGTTTAGCGCTTTATCATTTGCGTCAGGGAAAGATGACGCTACAAAAGTTATTAGAAACAGCTTCTACACCTGTTGGAATTTATAGTCAGCATCTACGAGAACTTTTAAGTTTACTTCAAGCAGAACCCGAATTGATATCAGCTATGCAACAAGTTGTGAGTACAACGAGACTGAATCAATTAGACGCGATCGCTGCTTATAAACTAGAAAGTATGGGTCTAGTTAAACTAGATAGCGATCGCGCTACCATACGCTGCGAGTTGTATCGCCTTTATTTTAGCCAAGAGATATTAAAGCAAAATGACGCTCATCAAACTCTTCTGTTAGAGGAACAACCACAACAAGCAAAAGCCAGATATGATAATGCACTTGGTAAGTTCGTTAATTTACACTACTTCAAAAAATATTTAGAAACCGAGTGGCAGAACTGGCTGACAAAGCCTTCACTGCTATCTGTGATTTTGTGTGAAATTGACTACTTTAAGTTTTACAGTGACACTCACGGATATCAAGCTGCTAATAGCAGTTTACAGCTAATTAGCAATACTATCTACGAATGCCTAAAGTATCAAGCACCTCTCATAGCACACTATGATGAGACAAAATTTGCTGTTATCTTACCTCAAATAGATGCGTCGGGTGCGGTGGGAATCGCAGAAAACATTCGCGAGAGGATTAAGGAATTAGCGATCGCTCATATAGATCCCAACCCCGAAGTCAGTTCGCAGTTCCAGCGAATCTTTGATTATGTTGACATCAAAAATAAAATGTGGTATGGGGCACGCAACGCGATCGCCCAGACGAAATCTCAATTTGATGGAATTCCGTCTTTAGTTCTCACTGTTAGCTTAGGAATTGCAACTGCAACACCCAACTATCAAAACACAAGCGCAATGTTGATTGCTGCTGCTGAAGAAGCACTCTTTCAAGCTAAAAGAAAGGGGCGTAATTGTGTCATTATTAATTCAGCTTTAAGTTAGGCAATCTTGGGGCAATGGGCATGGGGCATGGGGCATGGGGCATGGGTAATGGCTAATGGGTAATGGGTAATGGGTAATGGGCAATTGTTTAATGGGCAATGGGGATTTGAAGAGGGGGAAAGGGAAAAGGGAAAAGGGAAAAAAAAAGAATTATTACCAATGCCCGCTTGCCCAATTACCAATTACCAATTACCAATTACCAATTACCAATGCCCAATGCCCAATGCCCAATGACGGCAGATGCGTGACTGCCGGGGAACCCGTCCAACGCACTGCCTCCCCAATGCCCAATGCCCAATGCCCCATGCCCCATGCCCAATCGCCAATTTCTAGTGATTAATACTTAATCAATAATTTTGTTTTAAAGGGTGCAAAAATGTGCTCAGAACGGTAAAAATCAAAGAAATAGTTATTTCTTGTTTTATCCTTGCCCGATTAAGTGAAAGCGCAAAATGAATCATTCTCTAGCTCAGGATGTGTCTATATATCAGCTAGCTTTGGGTGTAAAAACGCCTCCCCAACCATTATCTCTTAGTCCTGCTACTCTGCTGTCACTGGTGCGATCGCAAATTGACTTATTAATTGAGCAGAAAATTGCAGCCACTTTATGGGTGAAGCTACCACCACAGAAAATTTGGCAATCAGAATTAGCGCGTTATCACTCGTGGGTAAAAGTGTCTGATGTCATCTATAGTTGTGACGTGGGTTCGGTGCAAAGCTTCATAGAAGTCCTCAGTTCAGATGACTCAAATGCAGACTTCGCTTCTAGTGAGGAAAAAGGCATCATCCCATCACTTCATTACCGCCAAGTGCAACTACTGCCACATAGCCAACTGCGACGGGAATACTTTTTAATGGTATTGTCACCGCAGTTTTGTAGTTTAATTTTGGCACAGCGATGTCTGACGACAAGCCGCTTCTCTACGAGACGCTCCGCGAACGCGTCTACGCCCAAAATACGCAAAACCCCTAAAGCTAATAAAACAAGTGCGTTACTAACTATAAATACTTTTGAAGGAAGAATAATTCAGCGAGTTTTAGATGGTATAAAACAAGCAACTGCACCAGATTCATTTTCTCTCGTCCCGGCTGATTTTATTTGCCCAAGCGTACCGGATGCAACACTGATGAGTTCCCTGCTGCAAAAACAACTTCAACGACAAGAAGAAATTAATCGGCAAATAGCTGTTGAACGCTTTAGCAAAGTTCAGCAGCGAAATCAAAAACAGCACAATAAAGAAGAACTTAAGGATGAATACTTAAACAATGTGTGTCAAGAATTGCGTACACCTTTAACGCACATGAAAACAGCACTTTCATTGTTAAATTCTCCCAATCTCAAACCGCCGCAGCGACAACGTTATTTGCAAATGTTGAATAATTTGTGCGATCGCCAAAGTTCCCTAATTACTGGTTTACTGGATCTGGTAGAATTAGAACGCAATTTAGACTTAACTACTTTAGAGTCGGTACGCCTCTGTGACATTGTACCGGGCGTAGTCAGTACCTATCAACCTTTAGCCCAAGAAAAAGGCATTCTGCTTGCCTATACCGTACCCAATGACCTGCCAGCGGTTAGATGTGTCACTGGTAGGTTAAGGCAGATTGTAATTAATTTATTGCATAACAGTATTAAGTTTACACCTAATGGTGGTCAAGTATCGGTGCGAGCCTTTCTCGGCGGAACTTCCCCGCGTGAAGGTGTCCAAAAAGCATCTACCACTACTGAGAGTAAAAGCAATTATGTCCTACTAGAATTTCGCGACACAGGTATAGGTATTGCCGAAAACGAGATTCCCAAAATCTTCGATCGCTTTTATCGCGTGCGTTCAAGCACAACAGAAGACCTCGGAGGTGCCGGTTTAGGATTAATGATTGTTCAGCAACTGCTGCAACGCTGTGGAGGCTCTATATCTGTCAAAAGTAAACTGTCTGAAGGTTCTATTTTTACAGTACAGTTAGTGGTTAGTGGATAGTAGGCATGGGGCATGGGGCATGGGGCATGGGGCATGGGGCATGGGGCATGGGGCATGGGGCATGGGCAATCGTAAAAAACGCATTCCCAATTCCCAATTCCCAATTCCCATTGCCCATTGCCCATTGCCCATTAAACAATTGCCCATTGTCTATTGCCCATTGCCCATTGTCCATTGCCCATTAAACAATTGCCCATTGCCCAATGCCCAATGCCCAACATCCAACTATGTTCATCACCTTAATTGCAGACTACGGAAATGGCGATCCGGCTTTTGCTGAGGTTACGCAGCGTTTATTAACGGAATTACCGCATTCTCTAATCAATTTAGTTTCAGCCCCGGCTTTTAGTACCCTCGCTACCGGCTTTTGGATTGCTCAACTCGGTCTGAACATTGGTCCAGAAGAACGTTTAATTTATCACAATTGTGCGCCCCGCCAAGATGATAAACAAGCCAGACGGGACAATGAAGGCGAGGGATTAACTTATGCTCTGCTATCCAATAATGTTAAAGTCGTCGGTGTTAATGCTGGTTACACGCTCTCGTTTATCAAAGATTATGCACAAGTGCTGCATATTGTCAAGGTTTCTAGAGGCGGTTCGCAATTTCGCTCGCGTGATGTATTCCCCAGTGCAGCAGGTGCGATTGGTAGAGGCGATTTAAGCGTTTTGGGAGAAGTTTTGAATAAAAGTGATATTCCTGATGCACCAAGCGATCGCGTCGCCTGGATTGATGGTTACGGTAACATCAAAACCACGATTCCGGCAGATAGCATCAACCTCAAACCCGAAGCCAAAGTAATTATCCGCGTCGGTGATGTAGTAAGTGATGCAGTATACTCCGACGGTAGCTTTAAAGTCGCAGAAGGAACATTAGCCTTTGCACCGGGAAGTTCTGGTTGGTTAACACCTGATGGGACACGACCAATTCGTTGGATGGAATTATTTCTGCGCGGTGGTAACGCCTGGGAACGCTTCGGTAAACCGCGTGTAAATCAGTTAGTTACTTGTATTGGGTAAATGGGACATGGGGCATGGGGCATGGGGCATGGGGCATGGGGCATTTCCCCTTTTCCCCTTTTCCCTTTCCCCTTTCCCCTTTTCCCCTCTTCAATTGCCCAATGCCCATTGCCCATTGCCCTATCTCATCAATCCTTCAGCGGCAGAAAAATCGTTAAAACTTCGCCGTGCTGCGGACGCTGACGGACAATGAGTTTACCGCCGATCGCCTGAAATAAATGCTTTGTCGCAGAAAGATTCAAGCTAATTACACCGGTCTCTGGTTGGAACATCAACAATTGACCTAAAGCCTTACGAATTGGCGGGGTTACGGCTGCGAAGGGGTTTTCGCTGTCTTTGCATTGAGCTTGGGGTGATAATTGTAACTTTAATTGATCGCCAGCGGGAATTACGTGTACTTGAATATGGCTACCAGCTGGTAAGCTGCGGGTAAAATTTTCCATCAAACCGGTGAGGACGCAATCGAGCATCGAAGGATTGCTTACCACCGTTGGTAATTGCTGCGGTAAGACAACATCCAAAGTTAAGTTACGCCGATTTGCGGTTTGTTGCCAACGGGGAATGCTCTGCTGTAAAACTTGATCTAGAGAAGTTGGCGTCAGTTGAGTGTTGCTCGATTTCGCGGGAGCAGAAGTTTCTAATTCTGCGGCTTTAAAGAGCAACTCCATACGATCAATTTGCTCTGTACACTCGCGATCGATAACTTCCAAGCGCTTGATAACGTTTGCTGGCAAGGTTTTCTGCTTCAATAGCAGACGTGTCATGGTGCGAATTGTTGTCAAGGGTGTGCGGACTTCGTGAGCAAAAGCTTGAAGCAATTCTACATCGGGACGGGGCGAACGGTGAGCAGAGGCATCGGCGCAATTTTCTTTATCGTGTCGGTTCGCGGCTTTTTCTTCTTGGGGTAATTGCGTTAACAATAACTGACTAAATTGCATCAAAATGTGGTAATCTGGTGCAACTGGTTCGTATTTTTGTACTAAAGAATTTAGTTCGGCGTAAAAATCAGGATTGTTTAGCATGACTCTCGCACCAAGCGATCGCCACGCCATCTGAACCACTTCTGGGTCAAAAGAAAACGAAAACCTTTTTTTACCGCAATTATCTTCTGCTAAAACTAATACTAATCTAAATTTTTCTGTAAAAATTAAGCAAAACTGCTCTCTCCCCAACGGATCGGCAGCTAATAAAGGCAGTACCGATTCATGAGGAGCAATTTCCGATGGTATTACTGTCGTCCCAGTCGGCATTTGAAATGGCATCAATGCCAACGGGTTGAATGGTTTTGCTGTAAAAGTTATTGTCTGCAAGCTTTGAGTTACTCTTGGCTGACTAAACATTGGTGCCGGTGCAGCTAAAACTAATCCTTGGGTGGCATCAGTTGAAGTAGTTGCTAAAGTATTTAATAGCAACTGTTCTGTTGCGGCTAAACTGACGCACCACTGCCGGTCTGATGCAGCAGGTGAACATTCAGCCACGCTTAATTGACTTTCGGCTAAAATTTCACTCAGACTTGGCAAGATCCATTTGTACACAGGTTTTCACCTCTTAGTTCACTCAACGGCTGACAGCATCTTTAAAAGACATTCCACTATGAGGTTATAGTTATTTGTGTACTGCCAACAGTCGTAGAACCGAACACTCTTAGGCGCAATTTCCCCTAGAAGAGCGATTGAGTATTCATCGTGGTGAAAAAAGTCGGTTTATTTTCGTAATCCAGTTTTCTCTACAAGAAAAACCGGATTTTTGGCATTAGGTAGGAATTAAAACCAATTTTGTCACGTATTCCTGACTTACTTACCAGATACTTCCGACAGAATCTTTTATCAAACAGTTAAATTTTCTTTATATCCTGGGGGAGAGGTAGATAAACCTACTTGGAGGGAATCTAGGTAGAAGAGGTGAAACTCATGTTGACACCCCTTTTAACAAATAGTAATTCCATGCAAAGCAATTTAGTTAGGTTCCCCATCGCATCGATGTCGGGAAACAGTGAACAAACACTTTCAAAAGCATCTACCAAGTACGATTGTGCAATGCAGCAATTTCAAGAGCTGCTGGCAACTGAGGATTTGGATAATAAACTGGATGCACAACCATCTATAGTAAGTGAGTTTGAAGACGCACTACGATTTGCAATTAGTGACGCTTATCAAAAAGGCTATGGTGATGATGGTGCTCACTGTTTTTTACAGCGAATTCTTTATGGCATCAATCGGCTAAAGCTGTTTTGGTATGACGATTTGCGGCACTATAATAATGAGCGATCGCTTTATTTATCCTCATTGTGCCAGCAAATTGAAGCAGCTTGGCAAAATTGGGAACTAGCACAAATCGATGTAGCTGCACTGCAACAATTGGATGTCAAAGATGCTTTAATTAAACGTGTTGCTGAAGATTTAGATCCGCCATTATCCTCGGAAAGTCGTTACATCCGTGAGGAAATGAGCGTAGTTGGCTATCGTCACTTGTTAGCGATCGCCTCGTTTGATGGTTTAGTTGAAGGTAGTCGGCTTTCCCGCATTTTAGGTGGTGCGGCAAATGAGGTGCAATGTACCCTAGTACGGGTACTGCTAGAAGAATACGGCAACGGGCGCTTATCTCGCAAGCATTCGACATTTTTCAAGGCAATGATGGCTGAGTTTGGGATGAACACCGAGCCAGAAGGATACTTCGATTTAGTGCCTTGGGAAGTACTAGCTTGCGCTAATCATAACTTTTTGGTGACGGAGTGCAAGCGGCATTTTCTGCGCTATAGTGGGGGGTTGACCTATTTTGAAGTGGCAGGACCCGCAGCTTATAGAAATTATCTCACGGCGGCGCAACGATTGCAACTGTCGGAGGCGGCAATGGGTTATTGGGAACTGCACATCAGGGAAGACGAACGCCACGGACGTTGGATGTTGGATGATGTAGCTTTGCCTTTGGCAGAACAATATCCCTCGGATGCGTGGGAACTAGTGCTGGGGTATGACCAGGAAAAATTGATGAGCGATCGCGCTGCTGTTGCTGTCGTGCGATCGATACGCGAAGCGGAACATTCTGCTTTACTCATCAAAAAGATAGAAAAAGTTAAAAAATAAAAATTAAATATGGCAAGTTTTCTCTTGCCTTTTTAATTTTGTTATTGTCACTTGCTTCTCAAAATATTCCTTTAGTCATTAATTATTAGCTAAAGGAACAATTTCTGCTCGCTTTTTTTAAGCCAGTAATTAATCTTTTCGCTTTCGCTAATTATATCATAAAGTGCAATTCCCATGAAAGACATTTTTGTTTGTCCGGAAGAATCTAACTTTTACTCCAACTGCTTGGAAAACCTTGTCATCAGAAATTGCCTGCATAATGAGTCTGTTGTTGAATTTGGCTCTGGAGATGGTACTCCGGTTATCAATTCATTATTAAGAAACAAATTTGATGGTGTCATACATGGATTTGAATTAAATACTTCTGCGTGGAAAGTCGCTAATTCCACAATTGATGAATATAATCTGGCGAATAAATACGTAATCAGTAATTCATGTTTGTTTAAATCGTCTAAACCTCAAGCTGAGTATCTAATTGCTAATCCGCCATATTTGCCTGCACCAGACAAAGATATTTACATGCCATTATTATTTGGCGGTATAGATGGCGCCGCAATTACCAACGAGCTTTTGTCGTTAGATTATGACAATGTGTTACTTTTAGTATCTAGCTATTCTAATCCCGAAAGTACGATTGAAAAGGCGAAAGAAAACGGCTACAGTGTTAATAATTTTGTCGTATTGCCGTTGAAATTTGGCTACTACAGTTCTGAGCCAAAAGTCAAAAAACACATCGAAGAATTAAGAAAAAAGAAAATGGCGTTTTATTCTGGCGATTATTACTTTTTAGCGGGAGTTTTATTTAAAAAACGCCATGAGTGTGATGTTGATTTATCTAATGAATTAGCTCATGTGATGACAAGTTTGTAAGAATGGGGGCTAATAAGGCACACCCACATTTCTGGTGAGGCGTTGTGCGATCGCACCCCTTACCTAGCCTGCGGCAACGCTCCTGGACGAACGCGGGCTATGATATTTTAACGTGAATTCGACGGTTTATATAGTGTCCGCCTAATTAGCTGAATTAAAATACCTCTGAATAAGTGCTTCAATCACATTATCGTGTAACATCCATTCTGGAAACACAGTTAAAACTTCTTCTAACTTTTCTAAGGGATACCACCAACTATAATTACCACGATGAAAACGCCATCCCTGGATTGACCTAGCTTTTTCCTGAAAATATCCTCTAGGGTCGTATGGACTAAATACAGCCACTCGACCGTTTATAATCTCAATGCGCTGTTCTGGTATTTCATCATCGAGCTGATGAGCATATGCCAAAATTTTTTCTACAAATACCTCTGGGACTCGGATAGTTTTAGTCGGTTGGTGTCGCCAGATTGTTGGCATGGGAATCAAATTCTTTACGTTTCCACGACGATTAGGCATATGAAGGTACTTTTGCTAATTATGAAGTAATCGATCTAACTGAGAATTGGGGATACCTGCACTCTCAAGTGGAAAGTTTTTGCTCGCTTCTGAACAGTTTAGTTATGTTACACAACGAGCAAACTGTCTGGATTCAATAATAAAGACTTTTCTATTTATTACTAGCAAATTCTTGGGTTGCCAACATATTTCTTAGGAGGGATACGGGACGCTGCACGGTTTTCATTAGATAGAAGCGCTGTACAGAGTCGCAACCACTCAAATCAATTGACCGTCCTGTAACAGGGGCGATCGGCGTAGCTTTAACGTAGGTTACGCTCCACATCTACTTTTATGAGAAACTATTGCAAGTAGTGCAATTATTGCTCAATCCCAAAATGACCATCACCATTTCGCGGAATTATTTCTGGGAAATCTTTTTTGAAGATGAACCAACCAAGCAACGCTACGATCCTGCCGACGAGTTTGACATTCTTTGGCAGTATCCATGCCAATTTGGTAAAGGATATTGCCGGGAGATCGAACTGCAACAAGGATTGGGACTGCTGATCAGTGATTATCAACTGCGCGATCGCCTAACCATTAAAGTTCCAGAACGAGACGGTGACGTGGTGCAGTGCGGTTTCCGTCTTGCAGGAGGCAGTGAAGGCTGCCACAGTAGTGAGCATAAAACTTTTAAGACAGGACAGTATGATTTGACGGGTAGTAGCGCCAGACCCAGCGGAGTTACCGTCGAGTCAGAAGCGCAACGCCAGCTGATGGTAAACGTCTCGGTCTCACCAGAGCGATTTCGTTCCTTTGCGGGCAATAAGTCGGGAGAGCTTGATTTAACGTTACAGCATCTAATCAGGCAGCCAGATCGGGAATGTTATAACCGTTATGGCACAACTACTTCGGCAATGCAGATAGTGTTGCAGCAAATTCTGCACTGTCCGTATCAAGGAACGCCCAAGCGGATGTATCTCCAAAGCAAAGCGCTGGAGTTGATGACATTCTTGGTGACAGAGGAGTTGGAAATAAAACAGAGCAAGCAAAATTCTACCGCATTGAAACTAGATGATATTGATTGCATTTATCATGCCAGAAATATTTTGCTAGGAAATCTTGACAATCCACCATCGTTAATTGAGTTAGCAAGGCAAGTAGGGTTAAACGAGCGCAAACTCAAAGAGGGCTTTCGTTACTGTTTTGGCACAACGGTGTTTGGGTATTTGCACGATTACCGGATGGAACAGGCGCGATTGCTTTTGATTGCGGGGCAGTTGAGTGTTAAACAAGTGGCACGGGTTGTTGGCTATGCCAGTCCAACTTCGTTTCATGCTGCATTTCGCAAAAAATTCGGCATAAATCCCGGAGATTATTTGAAACGATCCTGAGTATTTGCCAAAAAAGTCCGGCTGCAAGAAGAAAAAGTCCCGTTGGAAGAAGACACACTCATTAATATCAACTCTATCCCAGGTAAGATTTTTGAGAAAGATTGTTGATTGGTCAGATTTTTCTCAAATTCTTTGACGCTAGGTGTGTAGAGTGATGACAAATAAATTGCAACAGGCGGTGTTCATGGTAAGCACCCTATTTGTATTGGGTATTCAGCCTGGGTTGGCAGAAACACGAGAGCAAAATGCGATCGCTAATATCCCTAGTATCCGCGAAATCAAACTGCCGCTGACTAGCGCCGAAATGCTTGTGCAGTTGCCCACCTCAGAAGTTGTGCAAGTTACCGGAGTC
This sequence comes from Tolypothrix sp. VBCCA 56010, assembly GCF_050875635.1. NCBI lineage: Bacteria > Bacillati > Cyanobacteriota > Cyanophyceae > Nostocales > Tolypothrichaceae > Tolypothrix > Tolypothrix sp. VBCCA 56010. The sequence continues at coordinate 19,677 of NZ_JBPAOH010000008.1, read as the reverse complement.
AAAGCTAATCCCACCGATAAAGGTGTGGAGGTGATTTTACAAACAACCAAGGGGCACGATTTCGTGGCAGTTTTGATATTTCACAGTCAGTTGGCGATCGCCTCACCTGAAGGGAGCGATCGCTTTTTCAAGCCTCGCATTACATGAACAGAGCGATCGTTTATCATCTTTTTAATTATAGGATAGGCTTTGGTTTGGGAATTTATTACGTGGGCGTGAGCGTCGGTGATTTAGTTAATTCTTTTGGCGTTGCATAATTGAAGTATGAATTCAAGCGATCGCTATGCAATGTCCAAGGTGTGCATCAACTCATATTCGTAAGAATGGCAAAAAGGCAAGTAAACAAAACTACATTTGTGCTCGGTGTAGTCGTCAGTTTATAGATTCTTACGATTTGCACTTGTTTTTCTGAAAAAATTAAACGTGAGTGTGCGCGAAATGTATGTGAATGGTCTAGGTTTTCGAGCTATAGAACGGTTAAAGAATGTGCATCATACAACCGTAATAACTTGGGTAAAAAAAACGGGTGAGATTTTAGCTAATTCACTAGAAACTGATGAAATCCCTGAAGTTACACAAGTAGACGAACTAGAAACTTTTATAGGTAAAAAAAAACAAAATTTGGCTGTGGACAGCAGTAAATAAGAGTTATCCAGGAATTTTAGCCTGGGTTTTAGGAGACAGAAGCTCTGAAACATTTAAATTGTTGTGGTTAATTATTAAATGTTGGAATTCATATTTTTACGTAACGGATGGTTATCCAGTTTATCCTTGTTTTATTAATAATGAAGACCACATTGTTAGTAAAATATATATGACAAGAGTCGTTCGCGCAGCGTCTCCCCTTGGGAGAAGGGGAGAATAGCCGTTTAAGGCATTATCTTGCCCGGCTACATCGGAAAACTTTCTGCTACTCTAAAACCGAAGAAATGCTGAGATGTTCAATTCGATTAGTAATATATTATCTCAAGTACGGTTCGGTAGCGCTGCGGGCGCTGTGCGCCCGCTTTTCTTGAAGCGATCGCCTGATTCATACTTACATTCAGCAACGCCATTCTTTTGATATTAGAATCCTCCGCAGATTTCGTTCAAATTCGCTCCTTCCAGATACCCGACTTCTCGCTCGAAGTCGGGTATCTAATTTATCTATGGGTTATTGCATCAAAATTTGACGGCTTAAAATACTCATGAATTCACCTGGGTTAGCGGTTGGTAGCAGTGGACTCCAGTCTCCCACACTGGCATAGCCAATTACTTGCAAATAGTGAATTGTACTGTTAACAGCTTTGGGAGAACCAATCAATAGATGTTTAATCGGTTCTCTCTTGGGAAATGGATGTTCAGTTGATTGATTGAGGATGGGTGTATTTAAATCTTCGTGACGCAAGTACTGCTCTAACTGGGAAGTGTTCTATAATCGCGGGTGAAACAAGTTTCACGCAATGTATGCCTGCTGTGAGATCGCTACCACGAGAATGTCAAAAATGCTCTGATCAAAGATGATTGGACAATTACTGACGATCCTCTGCATTTGAAGTGGGGCAAAAAAGATTTGTATGCCGATCTGGGAGCGGAAAGGCTGCTTGTGGCAGAGAAAGGTGTGCAAAAGATCGCGGTTGAAATCAAGACCTTCGGCGGTGACTCTGAAGTAGCAGATATTGAACAGGCAATTGGTCAGTACTTCACGTATCTGGCTGTAATAAGTCAGAATGAACCAGAGAGAGTTTTATACCTTGCTGTGCATGAGGATGTTTTCATTGACATTTTTGAAGAAGAACCGCTTGGTAAACTGTTAATGGAGAGCTACAAGATTCGTTTCATTGTTTTCAACCCGATGCAGGAGATTATTGTGCGATGGATACCCTGGAACACTACAGAAATCTAATTTGCAGCATCCTGAGTGAACATACGAAGATTCCTTACTCTTATGGCGATATTCAACATGAAACTGTTTTTGATAGAGAACAGGATCGATATTTGGTGATGATTCTGGGTCGAGAACCAGTGCCTAACTTTTCTCCGACAGCAACTCGTCGGGTACATGGCTGTTTGATCCACGTTGATATCATTGATGGCAAAATTTGGATTCAGAGAGATGGTACGGAGGAAGGGGTGGCATCATTACTGGTCAGGGCAGGTGTGCCGAAGAATCGGATTGTGTTAGGCTTCCGCTCTGAGGAATTGAGAAAAGATTCAGAATTTGCGATCACATAGCTAAAAGTTAGCACTAACACAATCACAAAGCCAATGGCTAAACCAAGATAGCGATATAGCAAGAATATCCAGTTATGAAAAATCTGAGATTTCATGGCGATCGCTTAATTCACTTTTGGGCGAACTCTTCTGTGGGTAAATTAGTCGTAAGTATGAATGCGATATTGTCACATCACAAAGCCAGTAGCCGAAAACTTAAAACAAATTCAGTTAAGCTGACAACAGCAGTTTTAATTCCCAAAACAATGACCGCAAATAGTCCTACAATTCTCGCTCTAGACTTTGATGGTGTAATTTGCGACGGACTAATTGAATATTTTCAGGTAGCATGGCGTACCTATTGTCAAGTATGGTCGCCAATTAACCAAACGCCATCAGATGATTTAGCTTCTAGATTTTATCGGCTGAGACCTGTAATTGAAACAGGTTGGGAAATGCCTGTCTTAATTAAAGCTTTGGTAGCGGGAATTGATGATGAAAAGATTCTTCAAGAATGGGCAAGTATCGCTCAACAAATTTTGTTAGAAGACAAGCTACAGGCAAAAGAAATTGCTATTAAACTAGATAATCTCCGGGATGAATGGATTGCTACAGATTTAGATGGCTGGCTGAGTCTGCATCGATTTTATCCAGGTGTAGTAGAAAAAATTAAAGCAATTGCCTGTCAAGTCAAGCTGTATATCGTCACTACCAAAGAAGCACGTTTTGTACAGCAGTTGTTGCAACAACAAGGAGTTACTTTCCCCAAAGAAGCGATTTTCGGGAAAGAAGTCAAGCGTCCCAAATACGAAATTTTGAGAGAATTAATTCAGGCTGCACAAGAAAAAGCAGTCAGTTTATGGTTTGTAGAAGACAGAATCAAAACGTTACAGTTAGTTACACAGCAAACCGACTTAGAAAATGTCAAACTCTTTTTGGCAGACTGGGGTTATAATACTCAACCAGAAAGAAACGCGGCTGAAAACGATTCGCGAATCCAGCTAATATCGCTTTCTCAGTTTGGTCAAGATTTTTCGGAATGGATAGTTGATAGTTGATAGTTGATAGTGGATAGTTGATAGGGGATAGGGGATAATGGTAAATCTGAACAACGCACTAACCAACAACTAACCACTAACAACTAACAATTAACAACTAACCACTAACAATTAACAATTAACAAAACTTTATGCTTGACCTGACACAATTAGCGCGACAAATGCAAGGCTTAAGTCAGCATCTGACTTTAGAAGCTGCTGCAAGTCGGCAGCGTTTAGAATTAGCGCAACAACATCTGAAAAATGCTTACGATCGCCAAGATGATTTAGTACAGCGACAGGAAAAATGGCGCGATCGCATTATTTTTTCTAATGCTACCCCAGTTGAGCCTCTAGATATCTGTATCGATATCCCAACTCCACCGAAGGTACATACTGTTATTGCTACCGACGGTTCCCAAATTGCCCCGAATCACCACGAAATTGCTTACTGCTATCTCCTCAACATCGGCAGAGTCGTTTTGCACTACGGACAAAATCTTCACCCAGTTTTAGATAGTTTACCAGAAGTATTTTACCGCGCTGAAGATTTATATATGTCGCGGCAGTGGGGAATTCGCACCGAAGAATGGATGGGTTATCGACGCACTGCGAGTGAAACTACTGTGTTAGCAGAACTTGCTTGTGCAGAAAAGACGGAAGCACCAACCTTAGCAATGGTGGATGGTTCGTTAATTTACTGGTTTTTGGAACAGTTGCCTGGGGAAGCACGCGATCGCATTTTACCCCCGATTCTCGAAGCTTGGAAACAGATGCGCGAAGCTCAAATTCCCATCATGGGTTATCTCAGTGCTTCTCGCAACATTGAAGCGATGAACTTTTTACGTTTAACAGCTTGTTCTCACCCAGTTCCCGATTGTAAAACTTTTTGCCCCAATCAATTAGAAAAAGTACCTTGTAAAATATTTGAGCCTTTACGAGATACCGCGCTTTGGTCAACTAAACTCAAACCTGGACAACGCAGCACTTTATGGCGCAGTAATGCCCACATTTTAGAACAATACGAAGACCAAAAAATTTACTTTTGCTACGTCCATGTTGGCACCGAAATTGCCCGGATAGAAGTTCCGGCGTGGGTAGCGGAAAATACAACTATGTTAGACCAAGCATTAGGATTGATGTTGGCACAAGTGCAAAAAGGATATGGGTATCCAGTAGCGATCGCGGAAGCGCATAATCAAGCTGTAGTCAAAGGTGGTGATAAAGCGCGTTTCTTTGCTTTATTGGAACAACAAATGATTAAAGCCGGTTTGAGAAATGTGGGCACTTCCTACAAAGAAGCCAGAAAACGCGGTAGCATCGCTTAATTGGAGGCTATTTGCGAAATTTTATGCGATCGGGACTTACGCAAAAATTCTCTCTCTTCCTCATTCCTCCGTGAACTCTGCGTTCTCTGCGGTTCGTTACGATTTACTCCCTTCCCGCTCGAAAAATACTTATTTAACAACCGCAAAGACACGAAGTACACAAAGGAAGAAGAGAAAGAAGATAGGTAATCTTGTAGTGGGAAGTCGGGACTTACGCAAAAATTCTCTCTCTTCCTCATTCCTCCGTGAACTCTGCGTTCTCTGCGGTTCGTTACGATTTACTCCCTTCCCGCTCGAAAAATACTTATTTAACGAACCGCAAAGACACGAAGTACACAAAGGAAGAAGAGAAAGAAGATAGGTAATCTTGTAGTGGGAAGGGAGTAGCTTTCGAGGTTTTCTCAATAGAAAAATGAAGTTGAGTTTTGTAGCCAGCAGCCTAACCAGTCTGTTATGGTTTTTAGCGTTCATGTTCTAGAGGAACCGCTACGCGATCGCATAAAATACACACCCCAAGCGATCGCACCAAGCGCATAATCAAGCTGTGGTCAAAGATGGTGATAAAGCGCGTTTCTTTGCCTTATTGGAACAGCAAATGATTAAAGCCGGCTTGAAAAATGTGGGCACTTCCTACAAAGAAGCCAGAAAACACGGTAGCATCGCTTAATTTGACGCTATGAAAGTAAATTATCTCTAATATCATCTTTTTTGCTTGTTAATGGATTAATTTTCCTGTAATAGCATGATATCCGTGCTATTATGCTTTTTATGATAGTGTCATTCAAAGACAAAGGAACTGAAGACATTTTTGATGGGAACGACTCAAGCATACGCTCGAAAAACTTGTCCCGTCAACCTTTGGAGTGTCGCACAGAGAAAACTAGACCAATTAAACGCTGCGTTCTCTTTGGATGATATGAAAGTGCCACCAGGTAATAGGTTGGAAGCCTTAAAAGGTGACAGAAAAGGGTTGCATAGTATTCGGATTAACGATCAATATCGAATGTGCTTTGTGTGGACAGTAGAAGGAGCTTCTGAGGTTGAAATAGTTGATTATCATTAGTGAGGTATGCAGCAATGAGAGTGCCTAAACATCGTCCTCCCACGCATCCTGGGGAAATCTTACTTAAGGATTTCTTAGAGCCTTTTGCGATATCACAAACTGAACTTGCACTCTTCATTCACGTTCCCTATCAGCGAATTAATGAGCTAATAAACCAAAAGCGTGGAGTAACGCCAACTACTGCCCTGCGGTTATCAAAGTTTTTTGGAAACAGTGCTGAGTTTTGGTTAAATCTTCAACAAAGTTGGGAACTGTACCACGTCCTTAAAGAAGAAGAGAAAGACCTTAACACAATACCAAGGTTTGAGCCTAAAGAAGATGAAAGAGTATCCATTTGACTATTGTGATAATCGCAGTAATTTCTTCACAAGTTTCTTATAGTTGTTTTCTAAGATGATGATGACTCTCGAATGGAGATATCGTCATGATTGCCAAAGTTTTCCTGGGTATAATTATTCTCAGCGCGATCGCGTTATTATAGCCGTTCTTAGTTGGATGCAATACAAAGTTCTATCGTCGCGTGTAGGGGCACGGCATTGCCGTGCCCCTACGAGTGTATTGGACTCAACCAATAACCGCTATAATTCTATCCTGGATGCAAATCGAAACCAATCAACAAATTAGTCGAATTTGGCACGCACTGGAATTTCCACCTGCTCATCAGCGATTTAACGCAGAGATGGTTGCGGCATTACCTGCACCCGTACAGCGTTATTTTTTACATGCGATCGCACCGGACGCTCCTTTAGCAACTTCTGTCAAGCTAAAAATGCGAGGACAGTTTCGGCTTGCACAAGATAAACCTTGGCTAGCCATGCAAGCACAAGAAATCCTCACTCCCAAAGGATTTGTTTGGAAAGCAGTAATTGGTAGAGGATTTCAATTTAAAGGAGCCGATTATTATTTTAATAATTCGGGGAGAATGCAGTTTAAAATGTGGGGATTAATCCCAATTGTGAATGTAGATTCAAAGGATATTAATCGTTCCGCTATTGGACGACTGGCAGCAGAATTTATTTGGCTACCGTCTGCCTTATTGCCTAGTATGGGTACAACGTGGAAAGCGCTTGACGATAACACGATTCAAGCTAGCTTACAGATTGATGGTGAATCTGTCACTCTGACTTTAGTAATCGATGCAGACGGCAAAGTTTTACGAATTTGGTTGCCACGTTGGGGCGATCGCACAGAAAATAAAACTTGGGCTTACATTCCCTTTGGTAGTAAGTGTGAAGCAGAACTACATGAAAGCGGTTTCACTATCCCCTATAAGATGAGTGCAGGTTGGTGGTTTGGCACAAAGCGGTATAGTGAATTTTTTCAAGCTACTATTGAACGGGTGGAGTTTTCTTGAAAATCTTTATATCATGCGATCGCAAATCACATATATTGTAGAGACGTTCCGCCGTTTGTTAGTACCAAGGATTTTGATTTGAGCTAGTCAAATCGCAAATCACATATATTGTAGAGACGTTCCGCCGGAACGTCTCTTGTGAGGGTTGCAATATTTTTATTAATTTTAAATTAGCGGACATGATATAAATTTGAGGACTGAAGTCCTCACTACGAAAGCGCTTCTACGAACTTCTGCGTAGGAATAAAATGAAATTTACAACAGCGATAGTTGTCATGAATACGTGAATTACTCAAAACATGAGAAAGCAATTAAGCATTTTGCTTGCGGAAAATACCTTTACGAGAAAGCAATTACTCAAATGAGAAAGTCAAATGCCTAAATGCTTGCGGAAAACACCAAAATGAGTAAGTCAAAAGGCATTTTGCTTGCGGAAAACACCAAAATGAGTAAGTCAAAAGGCATTTTGAGTAAGTCAAAAGGCATTTTGCTTGCGGAAAACACCAAAATGAGTAAGTCAAAAGGCATTTTGAGTAAGTCAAAAGGCTTTTTGCTTGCGGAAAACACCAAAATGAGTAAGTCAAAAGGCATTTTGAGTAAGTCAAATGCCTAAATGCTAATTAAATTTGACCCAAACTAAAATAGCTCAAAGTGCGATACTCCAGGGGAGTCGCTGCGCGATCGCATTGCTTTTGTAGGGTGCGTTGTCGCAAAGACGCAACGCACCCTTGTATTTTAGTGCGATCGCATTGCTTTTGTAGAGTGCGTTATCGCAAAGACGCAACGCACCCTTGTATTTTAGTGCGATCGCATTGCTTTTGTAGAGTGCGTTGTCGCAAAGGCGCAACGCACCCTTGTATTTTACAAGAGTGGCAGCTATTACTTCAGTGTTAAGAGCAAATGGCGATCGCACTCACCCAACACATACATAAGAAACTATGCTGCGAGTCTACAGTTTACGATAAATCCCCATCTACAGGCAGAAACGCCATGTTAAAAATCATGCCGATTGCTCTTACTCTCCAATCTGAATAAAAGTAAAATTTAAGACAAATTATATTGAAACAGTAATATTTTAGGTAGACTTAGTTGCAATAAACACGCTTGGGCAATCATTTAAATAAATATTAGGATAAAAGGCAAGCATTACTCAGGTAGAAGGATTTCTGATGACGAATGAAGAGCTGCTGGAAGTCATTAAAAAAGCTGCTAAAGATAGAGTGGCAAAGTTAAATCTCTCTTATCAAAAATTAACTTCACTGCCAGCAGAGATTGGTCAACTTTCCAACCTCAGCGAGCTTTACCTCACCGACAATCAACTGACGACACTGCCAGCAGAGATTGGTCAACTTTCCAACCTCAGCGTGCTTTACCTCATCGGCAATCAACTGACGACACTGCCAGCAGAGATTGGTCAACTTTCCAACCTCAGTCGGCTTTACCTCACCAGCAATAAACTGACGACGCTGCCAGCAGAGATTGGTCAACTTTCCAACCTCAGCGTGCTTTACCTCAGGAATAATCAACTGACGACGCTGCCAGCAGAGATTGGTCAACTTTCCAACCTCAGCGTGCTTTACCTCACCGGCAATCAACTGACGACACTGCCAGCAGAGATTGGTCAACTTTCCAACCTCAGTCAGCTTAACCTCAGGGGCAATCAACTGACGACACTACCAGCAGAGATTGGTCAACTTTCCAATCTCAGTCAGCTTAACCTCAGGGGCAATCAACTGACGACACTACCAGCAGAGATTGGTCAACTTTCCAACCTCAGTCAGCTTGACCTCGGTGAGAATCAACTGACGACACTGCCCCCAGAAATCCGCGAGAAAGACTTTAGAGCAATCCTGAACTTTTACAAACAACAGATAGAACAAGAAACTGATCACCTCTACGAAGCTAAATTACTCATTGTGGGAGAAGGTGGTGCAGGTAAAACTACCTTAGCAAAAAAAATCCAAAACCCAGATTATCAGCTAGAGCAAGATGAAATCTCTACTGAAGGCATTGATATTATCCGATGGAGCTTCCCATTAGAAAATGGCAGAGAATTTCAGGTTAACATTTGGGACTTTGGTGGTCAGGAGATTTACCATGCCACCCACCAGTTTTTCTTGACCAAACGCTCCCTTTATATCTTGGTTGCTGATAGCCGAAAAGAAGACACAGATTTTTATTATTGGCTGAATGTAGTAGAACTGTTAAGCGATAACAGTCCCTTACTTATTATTAAAAATGAAAAGCAGGAGCGCAAACGCGAAATAAACGAGCGACAATTACGAGGTGAATTCACCAATCTTAAAGAAACACTCGCTACTAACCTTGCTACCAATCGCGGTCTGCCAGAAATTCTGAATGAAATTAAATATTATATTAGTAACCTACCCCATGTAGGAACAGAACTGCCCAAAACCTGGATTAAAGTACGGGAAGCTCTAGAACGTGACTCCCGCGACTATATTAGCTTGCAAGAATATCTAACTATCTGTCAGGAAAATGGGTTTACTACACAGGAGGACAAACTCCAACTTAGTGGCTATCTGCATGATTTAGGTGTATGCCTTCATTTCCAAGAAGATGACCTTTTAATAAAAACCGTAATTCTCAAGCCAACTTGGGGTACAGATGCGGCTTATAAAGTATTAGATAACTCACAAGTCATTCAAAATTTGGGTAAATTTGACCGTCATGATTTAGCAAACATCTGGAATGAAAACAAATACCTCAACATGCGGGCAGAACTGTTGCGATTAATGATAAATTTTAAATTGTGTTATGAAATTCCCAGTTACCCTCGTACTTACATTGCTCCACAACTTCTTAACCCTAACCAACCAGAGTATGAGTGGCAAGAAAATGATAACTTGCTTTTGCGCTACGAATATGAATTCATGCCCAAAGGTATCCTGACTCGTTTCATCGTCGAGATGCACTCATCGATTGAAGGACAAACTGTTTGGAGAAGCGGTGTTGTCTTGAATAAAGATCAAGCGCAGGCAGAGGTGATTGAGTATTATCGCTATCACAAAGGAGAGATTCGGATTCGTGTTTCCGGAAAGCGTAAGCGAGATTTGTTGGTTACGGTGAGGCACGAACTCGACAAAATTCACTCTTCTTACGAACGTTTGAAGTATAAAATACTAGTTCCCTGCAATTGCCAAGCCTGCAAAGGTAATCAAACACCCCACTTCTACCCATTACAGGTGCTATATAAATTCATAGATGATAAACAAACTCAGATTCAGTGTCAAAATAGTTACCAGATGGTAAACGTTCGAGACTTGATTGACGATGTAGTTGCTGAACAACCTCGTTCGACGGCACAACGTTCTTCGAGACAAGAAGCTATAAATGAATTTGAACCATTAATTTCAAGAACTATGACGGACAACAATAAATACAATATTAAAGCAGAAATTGTTCAAATCACCGAGAAAAACTGGGGTGAAATCGTTGGCAAAAAATATGCAGCCGATCCAGGCTTTAGGCAGGCAGTAACTGAGATCATCGGCATATTGAGCAAAATACAACAGAAACATCCAACTGCGACTGAGGCAGAAGCCGAGGAAATAATTGAGGCGGAATTTGAAGAGATTATAAGCAATCAACCAACTAAATGGCAGAAACTTCGGCGACAACTATTGAATCGAGAACGTTGGTTTAATGGTGGCAAAGAAGCTGTGAGTGAGGTTGCTAAACATTATGTGGAAGGCAATGTAGTTTACAAAGCAGCACTTGCATTCCTGGATGGCTTCAGTGAAGATGAAGACTAGAAATTAGGGCAGATTTATAAACTGAGCGATCGCCGCACTTTAGAACTACAGCCTGACAATACCCCGATTCAGTGCGGTTCCGAAAGCCTTGTCATAAGCAGCCTAAACCGCCCTGTGACTTCTCTGTGCATCTGTGCGGTTCTGTGGATGCGTTAGTCTTGAATTAACACATTATATATAGTATATGTAGGGTGCGTTAGAATAACGCACCCTACGTGTATTTCTGTTGTTTGTTCCTTTGCGCCTCTGCGTCTACCCTGCGGGAACGCCTAAAGGCGAATGCGTGAGATTTTCATATCTTGATTCACCAATGCCGTCTTAAATTAATCACTATATATATAGATACTCGAAAGCGCTTTTACCAACTTCTGAATATGCACTGATTCATGGGTTGCCATCACAGATATGCGGATGCGACTTGTGGGAACGGTTGGGGGACGAATCGCTGGGGCAAAAATCCCAGATGCTTTAAGTTGCTTTCCGGCTTCTAAGGCTGCTGCTGCACTTGGCAATTGAAAACATAATATAGGCGATTCCGAAGGCAATAATTTCAACTTCGATAATTGCAGCAACTTTTTCAACTCATCGACATTCGCCCATAATTGGTTGCGGCGTTGCGGTTCAAGTTGTACAATCTTGATTGCTGCTAACGCTGCTGCGGTGTCTGCGGGTGACAGCGCGGTGGTGTAAATCCAACTGGGGGCGCGATTTCGCAAAAAGTCGATTAAAGTGGCACTGCCGGCGACATACCCGCCTAAACTACCTAAAGCTTTACTCAAAGTGCCAATTTGAATTAATTGCTTTCCGCTACAGTCGAAATGTTCGACACAGCCGGCGCCAGTTTTACCCATCACTCCAGTTGCATGAGCTTCATCAACTAGCAGCATACAGCTAAATTCTTCAGCTAAATCTAACAGTGTGGGTAGAGGACATAAATCCCCATCCATGCTGAAGACGCTATCAGTGAGAATTAAACAGCGTCGGTAATTTTGCCGCTGATTCAAGAGATTTTTTAAAGCTGTCACATCGCAGTGCGGATATTCGATAACCGTCGCCCCACTGAGAATCGCTCCATTTTTCAAGCTAGAGTGATTGTATTCGTCAGATAGTATTAAATCGCGCTTGCCTACTAAAGCGGTTATTGCTCCTAAATTTGCTAAATAGCCAGAACTGAATACTAGGGCATCTTCTGTTTGTTTGAGAGAGGCGATCGCCTCCTCTAATTCTCTATGTAATTCTCGATGCCCGCTGAGTAATCTCGAACCAGTGCTTCCCGTGCCAAATTGTTTGGTAGCTGCAACCCCAGCTTCAATTAAGCGATCGTCCCCCGCTAATCCCAAATAGTCGTTACTGGCAAAATTAATTACCTCTCGACCATCCACAATCACCATCGCCCCAGGGCGACCGTGGATGGTTTGTACTGAACGATACCAGTCCGCCCGGTGAATCGTTGCCAGGGATTCGTTTATCCAAGCATAAGGGTTTGGGGACATGGGGGAGTGGGGGAGGGGGGGAGTGGGGGAGTGGGGGAGGGGGAGATGGGGAGATGGGGAGATGGGGAGATGGGGGGAGGGGGAGATGGGGAACAATTTCTTTCTATTACCTATTCCCAATGCCCAATGCCCAATGCCCAATGACTAATACTCAACTTGTTCGCTGCTAAGAAGTGCGATCGCTTGTTTGATCCAATCTTCTACATAAGCATCTTTTGGTAGTCCAATATCCTCACTTACTACGTGTAAGGCGTGACTGACTTCATGAGCAGTATATCCCAAGGCGAAGAGGGTCATTTGTACTTCTTCGAGAATATTTGGTGCGGGACCACCTGTAGCCACGAAGAAGCCTGCTGATTTGCGCCATTCGATTAACTTGCTTTTTAGTTCTAAACAGATGCGTTCTGCGGTCTTTTTGCCTACTCCCGGCGCTTGAATTAAGATTTGTATATTGGCAGCGATGATGGCTTGGACTAATTCTGGTAATTCCAGAGTGTCCAATAAGGCGATCGCGCTTGCTGCCCCAATTCCACTTACAGTTAAAAAGTGGCGAAACAAATCTCTTTCCGCTGGTGAAGCAAAGCCATATAGGAAAGGCACTTCTTCCCGAATTTGGTAATGGGTAAATATTTGTACTTCCCCTCCCGTTGCTGGTAACTGCTTTTCCAGTCGTTGGGGAACTTGTAAATCGTACCCGATGCCATTTACTTCTAGAGTCAGTATGACGCGATTCGCGCCACATTTTTGCACACCAGCAACCAAACCTTTTAGATAGCTAATCATTAAATAAAACCAAAGTGTTTTAAGCCTTCGAGAATTCCACCTGCACAAAAGTTTTGTGCGAGGTAACGATAGTCAGCGGGATTTTCATTGTGCCATTGGAGTAATTCCGGACGGGCATTCCCAACGAGAATTCCTCTTTCGTTCCCCACGGCAAATAAAGCAATATCATTGCCAGAATCACCACAGACAACTGTTTTCTCTGCTGCAATTCCCCACTTTTGGCGGAGAAATTGCATAGCCTGACCCTTATCGCTGTGGCGGGGCACGATGTCAAGGTCAACACCGCTGCTATAGATTAACTTTATATTTAAACCACATTTTGACAGATTTGTGTCAAGTAATGGTAAAATTTTATCTGCTGATTCTTCTTTGAGGAAAAAACTTATCTTAAAAGGACGCTGTTCTGAGTCGGGTTGGGGGACTAATTCAGGATGTTTTGCGGTTTCAGCTAATACGAGGTCACGATTCCAGCCGTCGGCAAGTCGCTCTGACCAAGCATAATCGGGAGTATCGCTGCCGTCAAGGTAAATTTCTGTTCCTACAGAAACGACCAAAGCATCTGGTTCTATCAGGTTTTGTTCAATTTGCAGTTCTCGATAAAGTATAGGCGATCGCCCTGTGGCATAAACAATTTTAGTACCATACTTTTGGCGATGTTCGCTCAGTGTTTGCTGAAGTTCTGTTAAGGCTTCGTCATTACCCACGAAGGTATTATCTAAGTCTGTTACAAAAAGAAATTTATCCACAGCTACCTCTTTGATGTTGCCTGCTTTACCATCAAAAAGTTTATGTCCTTTTTGGTTTGTGCGATCGCAGTAGCTAGATTTTTCCTTTAATTATCCAATAATTCCAAATTGCATATAGTAGTACTAATCTACTACCAAATCAGGCGCAACATGGGCTGTACCCGAAACTGAAGCTTGCAAAAGAAGTCGCGATCGCTCTGTCACTTTTCATTCAACCAGTGAAAATAGCGAGTCGCACATCGATTTTTCTGAAACAATCACTTTTGGCTTTAAGTTCTGGGTTGTCTTTGGGCAGTAGAATACATACTTCCCGGTTCGCTCGTTGGTAAGATTTGGGAACCAATGGTTCCCGTTTGGCATTTTATAATGAAATATGGAAAATAAATTTTCATAAGGTCAAAAATATGACACACTCTTCACCAGAAAGAATAGTGAGACGTGGGAGAGTATTTCCGGAAATTCAATGGACAGAAGCACAAAAAGCTGAAGAAAAAGCTAGAAGACAGGCATTTTATGAGCGTTGTTGGGTGATTTTTGAGGGTTTAAAACCAGAAATACTACATAAATACTATGGTTGGTATATCGCCATTGAACCTGATAGTGAAGATTATTTTATCGATCAGGATCAAGAGGTAGCAAGTAAAATGGCTAGAGAAAAATATCCTCATGTGATTCATCATATTTTTGGCATTAATGAAACCGGAGTTAGTGGCAGAATATGATTGAGGGAAGATTTGGAGATAAAGGTCAAGTTTACTTTGAAATCGATTTAATAGGTGAGGATGGTATTAATTTTCCTGTAGAAACAATATTAGATACAGGATTTACTGAATTTTTAGCCATGAACAAACAAGATGTACAAAGTCTTGATTGGTCTTTTTTGCGTCAAAATAAATTAAGAACTGCTCAAGGAGAAACTGAATTTGATGTTTATAGCGGTAGGGTAATAATAGATAGTCAAGAGTGGGAAATTCCTGTATTTGCTGGAGATGAAATCCAGGAAATTTTACTAGGTTCTCAATGGCTAAAATTATTTATATTAGTCGCTAATTATAATCAAAATATAGTAAGTTTAGAATTAATTTAATCAAGAGTTTCTACATAGAGACTTGCTATGACTCCTAATTCCTTAAGGTTAGTTTACTTCTTTAGAGGATCGCTCTCACTTGCACTCTGTCACAAGCCTTAGATAATTAATTCTAAGTCGCTTATATTAGTACTAATTTACTATTAAATCTAACTAATATAAAAAATAGGGTAAGCAATGCTCACCCTACATTTAAAAATTCAGCAACAGTAAATTAGACAAATTCAATTACTGAGAAGTTTCGCGTTTTACTTTTTCAATGTTTGCATCGTAATCTCCACGTTGCGCTTTGTTGCGAGCGAGTTCTTGTTCAATTTCGCTACGTTCGTAGTCTTGTGCCCCAAAAGAGCGTTTTTGCGGTTCGTTGGTTAATTCTGAGCCAAAGCGCTTCAGCATTTCCACAGGATTTTTTTGTCGGCTTCCAGTTCCCAAATCCTTGGGAATGACTTCTGCTGCACGCTTACCGCTTTCGATATAATCATCATCGCCTACGGCTTGTGCGGTAGTATTATAGTTTTTGGTGCCAAAATCGCCGGAGTAATAACCAACGGCTTGAGCGGAAGCGGGTAAACTAGTTAAGAAGACTAAACCAGCCAAGAAAGCGATCGCGATTGTGCGACGCAATTGATTAAATATTCTGTTGAATGCCAACATTCGGGAATTTCCCTCCAATTTTTCTGCCAAATGCTAAAATGTTAGGAAATTCTCATCATTTTAGCGTCTTCCTCTGGTTAGGTTACATATCTATATCAAAAGTAAGGGGCAATGGGCAATGGGCAATGGGCAATGGGCATTAGGGAAAGGGGAAAGGGGAAAGGGGAAATAATTATTACCAATGCCCCATGCCCCATGCCCCATGCCCCATTCCCCATGCCCGATTCCCAATGCCCCATGCCCGATTCCCAATGCCCCTAAGCTATTGTCACATCTTTCGACAAATAAACATCCTGAATCGCGTGAAACAGCTTCACACCTTCCTCAAAAGGACGTTGGAATGTCTTGCGTCCAGAAATTAAGCCTGTACCACCGGCACGTTTGTTAATTACAGCCGTGCGAATCGCTTCCGCAAAGTCGCTTTTACCAGACGCACCACCAGAATTAATCAATCCTGCACGTCCGCAGTAGCAATTAAGCACCTGGTAACGAGTCAAATCGATGGGGTGGTCGGTTGTCAAGTCGGTGTAAACTCTTTCATTGGTTTTACCGTAACTTTCACCTGTCGCTTTGGCAACGGCTGCGTAACCATTGTTAATTTCGGGTAACTTTTGTTTGATGATGTCAGCTTCAATCGTTACACCCAAATGATTCGCTTGTCCGGTGAGGTCGGCGGACAGGTGATAATCTTTATCTTGTTTAAAAGCGTTATTACGCAGATAACACCAAAGAATTGTTACCATCCCCAATTCATGAGCGCGTTTAAAAGCGTGGCTAACTTCTTGAATTTGTCTGGTGGATTGTTCTGAACCAAAATAAATTGTCGCACCCACCGCAGCTGCACCCAAATTCCAAGCTTGTTCGACATCACCAAACATAACTTGGTCGAATTGATTGGGGAAAGTTAACAATTCGTTGTGGTTGAGTTTGACGATAAAAGGAATTTTGTGAGCGTATTTGCGAGAAACGCTGCCCAATACTCCTAAAGTGGTAGCGACAGCGTTACATTCGGCAGCGATCGCTAACTTGACAATATTTTCCGAATCGAAGTACATCGGGTTCGGTGCAAAAGATGCGCCGGCAGAGTGTTCGATACCTTGGTCTACTGGTAAAATCGACAGATAACCGGTATTCGCCAAACGACCTGTAGAATATAAAAGTTGCAGATTACGCAAAACTTGCGGATTGCGATCGCTGTTAATCCAAACTCGATCTACAAAGTCGGGTCCCGGTAAATGTAATAAATCTGAGGAAACCTTTGCTTTAAATGTAAGCAGGTCTTCTGCTTCTTTACCTAGCAACGATTCGATAGAATTAGGCGCCGATAGCGTTGAAGTCATAGCTATGGTGTGAAAACTTCTGTTTTTATGGTCGCTATGTTCAGCCTAACGTGTGTCTGTCTTAAGGCAGAGTATAATTATTTTGACTTTGATGTAACGCTGGGTAATGGGTAATTGGTAATGGGTAATTGGTAATGGGTACTCCCCCTCTCCCCCTCTCCCTCTGCCCTCCTCTTCGTAGCAAATTGTATTTTTTGGGATTTTTTTGTAATTTACTTTATAAGTAATAGAGAAGCAAATACCATTAGATAGATGCGGTAAGTTTTGATTCATAATAAAATAAATAAATTTATCTGCCCTAGCTTATGTTGCCTAAACCCAAAAAGCGTTGGACACCTTCACACTGGGCAAGTTGGAAGCCTTTTGGTATTGGCGAACAATACCCCAACAACTATTGGGAAGTATTTCGGGCAATTTGGCTCTCACGCCACAAACTCCCTTATGCGTGGAATATCTTAAATAAGGGTGTTTGCGATGGTTGCGCTTTGGGCACAACCGGGATGAAAGATTGGACTGTAGAGGGAATTCATGTCTGCAATGTTCGCTTGCGGTTGTTGCAGATGAATACTATGTCAGCTTTAAATCCCGAATTGTTAAAAGATGTTGGGCAATTGCAAACTAAAAAAAGTGCCGAATTGCGCGAGTTGGGAAGGCTTCCTTATCCAATGATTCGCCGACGCTCTGAAAAAGGTTTTAATAGAGTTAGCTGGGATGAAGCTTTAGAAGTAATTGCGAGTAAAATTAAGGCGACTACAAGCGATCGCCTGAGTTTCTATATTACCAGTCGCGGCACTGTTAACGAAACTTATTACGCTACCCAAAAAGCTGTCCGGGCAATGGGAACTAACAATATTGATAACGCTGCCCGGATTTGTCATTCTCCCAGCACGGCAGGATTGAAAGCTTCTCTTGGTGCAGCAGCTACGACTTGTTCTTATAAAGACTGGATTGGCACTGATTTGTTAGTCTTTATTGGTTCCAATGTTGCGAATAATCAGCCTGTCACCGTCAAATATCTTCACAACGCTAAGAAAGCCGGCACAAAAATCGTGGTAATTAACACTTACCGCGAACCGGGGATGGAGCGCTACTGGGTGCCTTCAATTGTTGAAAGCGCGATTTTCGGGACAAAGTTCGCCGAAGATTTCTTTTTGGTGAACATGGGCGGAGATATGGCATTTTTACATGGTACAATCAAGCAGATGATTGCTCACGACTGGGTAGATCGGTCGTTTATAGAAAAGTACACAGCAAACTTTGAAGAACTAAAAGCTTTTCTAGAAACGCAATCTTGGGAAGAGTTAGAGCGACTTTCTGGAAGCACCCAAGATGAAATGTACGCCTTTGCGAAAATGGTTGGCGAAGCTGATAAAGCTGTGTTTGTCTGGAGTATGGGCATTACACAGCATTCTGGCGGTGAAGACAATGTACGTGCCATCATCAACTTAGCTCTCACCAAAGGTTTTGTCGGTCGGCAAGGTTGCGGTTTAATGCCAATTCGCGGTCATTCTGGGGTGCAAGGTGGTGCAGAGATGGGATGTTACGCTACGGTGTTTCCCGGTGGAAAAGAAATCAACCCAGAAAATGCAACTAAGTTAAGTCAGCTTTGGGGTTTTGAAGTACCCACTACCAAAGGTTTAATTGCTCCAGAAATGATTGATGCAGCATTCGATGGGCAATTAGATGTATTATTTTCCGTGGGGGGCAATTTTCTGGAAGTCTTGCCAGAACCCGATTATGTGGAAGATGCACTGAAGCGCGTGCCGTTGCGAGTGCATATGGACATTGTTTTGTCAAGTCAAATGCTTGTGGAACCAGCAGATACGGTAGTGCTGTTACCCGCAACGACTCGCTATGAAGTACCTGGGGGAGTAACTGAAACTAGCACCGAACGCAGAATCATTTTCAGTCCAGAAATTCCCGGTTCCCGTATTGGTGAAGCACGTCCGGAGTGGGAAGTATTTACGGAGTTAGCAAAACGGGTGCGTCCTGATTTGGGACTGCATTTTGATGATACAATAGCTATTCGCCAAGAAATTGCTCAAGTAGTTCCACAGTATGCTGGTATTCAACATCTAAAGGAAGCTGGCGACCAATTTCAATATGGTGGTTCGCATTTGTGCTTTGGCTGGAATTTCCCTACAAAAGATGGAAAAGCACACTTTGCGGTAATGTCGCATCGAGAAAGAAAATTACCAGAGGGTTGTTTTTTGGTATCGACGCGCCGAGGTAAACAATTTAATAGTATAGTACAAGAACGCAAGGACGCAATTACCGGCGCAATCCGAGAAGCGGTGTTGATAAGTCGCGAAGATGCTGATAAATTAAAGTTGAAAAATGGCGATGCGGTGGTTTTGAAGAATGAACTTGGTAGCTTTTCGGGTAAGGTCTATATTGCACCAATTAATCCGGGAAATTTGCAGATTCATTGGCCCGAAGGGAATATATTATTGGATAGAAGTAAGCGATCGCTTGAAGGAGTTCCTGATTACAATGCTGTAGTTAGTTTAGAAAGCTTTGAATCTATCTCGCTAAACTAAAGTTATATTACCCAACTTATTGCAGTCATGTCCGTCGCCCCAGATTTTCAACTTCCACTTGATGTAATATTTCCTCCAGGGGATTTATATAGTGACGAACCACCTTTGGAAAGCGAATTACATTTACGGCAGATAATTCTGCTATTACAATCTTTAGAATTGTGGTGGCATCGCAATGACTTTTACGCTGCGGGTAATTTGACAGTTTATTACAGTCCACGTCAGCGCAAATCAGAAGAGTTCAGGGGACCAGATTTTTTTGTCGTACTGGACACTGAACGCA